>CANONT010000024.1 GCA_947567695.1 uncultured Clostridium sp. | reverse complement strand
TATTCGCTAATAAAATAAGACTATTTTTTAGTGAAATATTCAAAAATTATTGACAAAAACAATTTACATAATTTGACATTTTATTGAAAATCTGTTATACTAGATTTACGAAACTGCAAATTTAGTTTCTTTTGTAATTTAAAAGAAACTACACCGAAAGGAGTGTTGAATGCTAACTAATGTGAAAAAAGGATTGGCTACGGGTTTGATAATTGTTATAATTGCTATATCAAACCAAGTAATTGCTGAAACTAATAGTACAGAAGGTCTTATTGTGGAAGAAAAAGAAATGGTATCATTGCGGACTATTTCAATTACAAAGGAACCAACTGCTATTACCGATAATACAGTAATTGCTACTAATCCTAAACGAATGGCTATTGAAAAAGGAAAGGAGGAAAATATTGAGGCGTCTAAAATAGTCATTAAAAGGAAAACCCTAAAATCCGTAAAGAAATATTTATCCTTAGAAGAAGTAAGAAAAAAACTTAAAAGAGATATGGATATTTCGAAACCGTCAGGTTTGTCAAAAGAGGAATTCGTAAAATTAATCCGAAATATGGATTATGATTACACTGGGGTTTTTAGACGTAATGCTGAATTCATTTGGAACCTTGCCCATAAATATCAACTTAATGAGATATTTTTTATGGGAATTATTGCTAATGAAAGTGGATGGGGGGGAAGTGAAGAAGCGGTGGCAACTAACAATTATACTTCTCAAATGAAAATTGTAAAAAGACAGAAAAAAGTAGGTAAGAAAACAATTGTCTATAAGAAAAAGATCTTAAGATTCTATACCTCTGAGAAGAAATGCTTTGAGGAAACAGCCATAAACCTTAGAGATAATTATCTGACCAAGAATGGTGATTATTATAATGGTGTAACAATATGTTCTGTTAATAAAGAATATTGTGAGGCAGGGAAACATAAAGATGGCACACCATATAAATACCAGTGGGCAGATGAAGTTTATGGGTGTATGCAAATGATTTTAGGTTTGGAAAAGTAGAGGATTGTTAATTAGCTAACGAAAATGGGGAAAATGTGCACATTTTCCCCATTTTTAATTATATGAATGAATAATACAAAAATATCTATTGAAGATTTTTAAAAGTTCCATATTTTTCTTGACTTATTCCCATAACCATGATAGAATATAAAACGTTATAATAAATTGTATATAACATGCAATTCCGTAACAGTTCAAATCATTTTATGAAAGAAATATTACAAAAGCATTACAGAAGAATTCATAAAAAGATTGAAAATAAAAAACAGGAGGTGAAATTTAAGTGCCAACAATTAATCAATTAGTAAGAAAAGGAAGAAAAACAGGAGTAACAAAATCAACAGCACCAGCACTTCAACATGGGTGGAACTCAAAAAACAAAAAATTAACAAACAATAGAGCGCCACAAAAAAGAGGAGTATGTACAGTTGTAAAAACAGTTACCCCTAAAAAGCCAAACTCAGCATTAAGAAAAGTTGCCAGAGTTAGACTTTCTAATGGTTATGAAGTTACATCTTATATTCCAGGTATAGGACATAACTTACAAGAACACAGTGTTGTATTAATTAGAGGTGGTAGGGTAAAGGATCTTCCAGGTGTTAGATACCATATCATTAGAGGAACACTAGATACAGCAGGTGTAAAAGATAGAATGCAAGCGCGTTCTAAGTATGGAGCGAAAAAACCTAAAAAATAAGTTAAATGAATGAAATCAGGCATCTTGCACATTATCAACATTTCTTATAACCTTCAACATACCAATGTACATATTCAGCTTATAAGAAATATCGATAATGCACAATATACCTAATTTGCTTCATTTAACAGAAAATAAATATTGGTTTCGTTTAAAATATTTTATAGTGCTTGTTTTTTGTCTAAACTTAGGGTACTTAAATTTAGAATAGATAGATAAGTGCTATGCGCAAGAAAGAAAAAATTTCTTGAGAGTACCTAGATGCTTTTATGAAGCATCGAAAAGGAGGAAACATGAAACCTGAAATCATGTATTCACAAGGATAAAGATATATATCCTTAACGAAAATGACAAGAAGGAAAAGTGGATCCCCTACATAAATTTAAGGAGGGAAGAATAGTGCCAAGAAAAGGATTTATAGCAAAAAGAGAAGTATTACCAGATCCAATTTATAATAGCAAAGTAGTTACCAAATTAGTAAACAATATCATGCTAGATGGTAAAAAATCAGTTGCTCAAAAAATCGTATATGATGCATTTGACATTATTAAAGAAAAAGAAGGAAAAAATCCTTTAGAAGTTTTTGAAGCAGCGTTAGAGAATGTTATGCCAGTTCTTGAAGTGAAAGCAAGAAGAGTTGGTGGAGCAACTTATCAAGTTCCACTAGAAATTAGACCAGAAAGAAGACAAACTTTGGGATTAAGATGGATTGTAACTTATGCTAGAAATAGACATGAAAAAACAATGGCTGAGAAATTGGCTGGTGAATTAATGGATGCTGTCGCTGGAAATGGTGGAGCATTTAAGAAGAAAGAAGATACACATAGAATGGCAGAGGCTAATAAGGCTTTTGCACACTACAAATGGTAAAAAACGAATGAAAAGCAGCATCTTGCACATTTTTCAATAAATATTCCAAACTTCGACGTACCAATCTACGCCTTCCGCTTGAAATATTTATCAAAAATGTACAATATACTACTTTTGCTTCGTTTTAATTAAGAAAAAAAAACCGAAAGGGGGAAATATACAAAATGGCAGGAAGAGCATACCCACTAGAAAGAACTAGAAATATAGGAATTATGGCACACATTGATGCCGGAAAAACTACAACAACAGAAAGAATACTATTTTATACAGGAAAAACACATAAAATAGGAGAAGTTCACGAAGGTGCAGCAACAATGGACTGGATGGAACAAGAACAAGAAAGAGGGATAACCATTACATCTGCTTGTACAACTTGCTTTTGGAATGATAATAGAATTAATATTATTGATACCCCAGGGCACGTTGATTTTACAGTAGAAGTACAAAGATCTTTAAAAGTATTAGATGGAGCTGTAACCGTTTTAGCTGCTAAAGGTGGTGTACAACCACAAACAGAAACCGTTTGGAGACAAGCTGATAAATACAGTGTACCAAGAATGGTATATGTTAATAAAATGGATATTACGGGAGCTAACTTCATGCTTTGTATTGATCAATTGAAGAACAGATTAAAAGCAAATGCTGTACCAATTCAATTGCCAATCGGAGCAGAAGATAACTTCAAAGGAATTGTTGATTTAATCAAAATGAGAGCATTCATTCATAAAGACGAACAAGGCAAAGAGATTGAAGAAACAGACATTCCAGATGATATGAAAGATTTAGCACAAGAATATCATGATAAAATGATTGAATCTGTTGCGGAACAAGACGAAGAATTAATGATGAAATACTTAGAAGGGGAAGAACTTTCTGAAGAAGAAATTAAAAAAGGATTACGTGCTGGAACCATTGCTAATACAATCGTACCAGTAACCTGTGGTTCTTCTTACAAAAACAAAGGAGTTCAAGAATTATTAAATGCAATTGTTGACTATATGCCAGCACCAACTGATATTGCACATATCAAAGGGGTTGACTTAAATGGAGAAGAAGCAGAAAGAAAAACATCTGATACAGAACCATTTGCAGCATTAGCTTTCAAAATTGCAACGGATCCATTTGTTGGAAAATTATGCTTTTTTAGAGTGTATTCAGGAACTCTTGAATCAGGTTCAACTGTATTGAATGCAAATAAAGATAAAAAAGAAAGAATTGGGAGAATTCTTCAAATGCATTCTAATCATAGAGAAGATATTGATAAAGTATATGCAGGAGATATCGCAGCTGCTGTTGGTATCAAAGAGGTAACAACAGGAGATACGTTATGTGATATGAACCATCCCGTTATATTAGAATCAATGGAATTCCCTGAGCCAGTTATCGACGTTGCTATTGAACCAAAAGATAAGGTAGCACAAGAAAAATTAGGAATTGCTTTAGGAAAATTGGCAGAAGAAGATCCAACATTTAAAGCCTATACAAACCATGAAACTGGTCAAACTATCATCGCTGGTATGGGTGAATTACACCTAGATATCATTGTAGATCGTTTAAAAAGAGAATTCAAAGTTGAATGTAATGTTGGTAAACCACAAGTTGCTTACAAAGAAACCATTAGAAATAAAGTAAAAGTGCAAGGTAAATTTATTCGTCAATCTGGTGGTAAAGGTCAATATGGTGATGTTTGGTTTGAAATGGAACCATTAGAGCCAGGTAAAGGAATTGAATTTGAAAGTAAAATTGTCGGAGGAGCTGTTCCAAAAGAATATATTAAACCAATTGAACAGGGTATGAGAGAAGCAGCTGAAAGCGGAATTTTGGCTGGTTACCCAGTAATCGATTTCAAGGCTACTTTGGTGGATGGTTCTTACCATGAAGTTGACTCTTCAGAAATGGCGTTCAAGATTGCAGCATCTATGGCTTTCAAAGAAGGTTGTAAACAAGCAAAAGCTGTTATCTTAGAGCCTATTATGAAAGTAGAAATAACTGTTCCAGAGGAATATATGGGTGATGTTATTGGAGATGTAAATTCAAGGCGTGGAAGAATGGAAGGTATGGATGGTAATGATGGAATGCAAGAAATTCACTCATTTGTTCCACTTTCTGAAATGTTTGGTTATGCAACAGATTTACGTTCTAAGACGCAAGGTAGAGGAACTTATACAATGGAACCTTCTCATTATGAAGAAGTTCCAAAGTCAGTTTTTGATAATATTGTTGCTTCTAGGGCAAAGAAAGATTAAAATTCAGCCTAAATTCAGCATCTTGCACATTTTTGTTATTGATTGTAAATTTCGACGTACCAACGTACGCCTTCAGCTTACAATCAATACCTAAAATGCACAATATACTAAATTTATACTGAATTTAGTCAAGATAAAATAAAAAACAAAAAGACTTGATTTTTTGAGAAAAATATTATAAAATGCTTATGCATTCAAATGTTATTAAATTTTAAGTTAGCCGTTAGAACGGAAGTGATTTACGGATAACTTATGCAACCGACTTGCGAAGGAGGTTGTATACATTATTAAATAGATATTAAGGAGGAATTTTCAAATGGCAAAAGCAAAATTTGAAAGAACAAAACCACATGTTAACATTGGTACAATCGGTCACGTAGACCACGGAAAAACAACAACAACAGCAGCTATTACAAAATATTTATCATTATTAGGAAAGGCACAATATGAAGCATATGATGCAATTGATGGGGCACCAGAAGAAAAAGCAAGAGGAATCACAATTAACACAGCTCACGTTGAATACGAAACAGATGCAAGACACTATGCACACGTTGACTGTCCAGGACACGCTGACTATGTTAAAAACATGATTACAGGTGCAGCTCAAATGGATGGTGCTGTATTAGTAGTATCAGCAGCTGATGGTCCTATGCCACAAACAAGAGAGCATATCTTATTGGCAAGACAAGTTGGTGTTAAATACATCGTTGTATACTTAAATAAATGTGATATGGTTGATGACCCAGAACTATTAGAATTAGTTGAAATGGAAGTTAGAGATCTATTATCTGAATATGATTTCCCAGGAGACGAAATTCCAATCGTAAAAGGTTCTTCATTACAAGTATTAGAAAGTTCATCAACAAATCCTGAAGATGAAGTTTACAAACCTATGAAAGAATTAATGGAAGCAATTGATAGTTATATTCCAACACCAGAGAGACCAGTAGATCAACCATTCTTAATGCCAGTTGAAGACGTGTTTACCATTACAGGACGTGGAACAGTTGCAACAGGTAGAGTAGAAAGAGGAGTTGTTAAAGTTTCTGACGAAGTTGAAATCATTGGATTATCAACAGAAAGAAAGAAAACTGTTATTACAGGTGTTGAAATGTTCAGAAAATTATTAGACCAAGCTGAAGCTGGAGATAATATCGGAGCATTACTAAGAGGAATTGATAGAAAAGAAATTGAAAGAGGTCAAGTTCTTGCAAAACCAGGAACTATCAATCCACATACAAAATTCACTTCTGAAGTTTATGTATTAACAAAAGAAGAAGGTGGAAGACATACACCATTCTTCAATGGATATAGACCACAATTCTACTTCAGAACAACAGACGTTACAGGTGTTATTGAATTAGCAGCTGGAACAGAAATGGTTATGCCAGGAGATAATGTATCAATGACAATCGAATTGATTACACCTATCGCTATTGAAAAAGGATTAAGATTTGCTATCCGTGAAGGTGGTAGAACAGTAGGTTCAGGTGTCGTTGCTGAAATTTTAGCTTAATTGAAAATTAAAAAATGTCGCATCGGGGACGCTTCCCCCATGCGACATTTTGATAATAAAGAGAGGAAGTGCATTTATATGTACGAAATGTTACCATATATTTTGTCTGCATGCTTTGTATTACTAGGATTGTTTATGGTTATTATGCCAAAACAAGCAACTAAAAAAAGCCAACGTGAATCAGAAGATGTAGTGAAAAAAACAAGAAGAAATGGTTTTGTAGTAATTGTTTGTGGAATTGTTTTACTATTAATTGATATGATGTAATAAAATAACTCGGGGAGGTAACTTTCTGAGTTTTTTGTGTTCGATTTTTTATATAAAATACTTGCTTTTTTCGATAAAGAATAATAAAATATAGATATTGAAAATATAATGAAATAGACGAAGCTTAGGAGGAAGATGATGAAAATAGTATTAGACGCAATGGGAGGCGACAATGCACCAGATGCTAATATAAAAGGAGCAATTAATGCTATCAATAAAATAAAAGCAGAAGTTATCTTAGTAGGAAAAGAAGAAGTAATTAGAAATAAAGTAAAAGAATTTTATGGAAAAGAAATAGAGGAAATATCAGATCGATTAAAGATTAAAAATGCAACAGAAACAATTGAAATGGAAGATACGCCAACTCTTGCTATCAAACACAAAAAGGATTCATCAATGGTAGTAGGATTTAAAATGTTAAAAGAAAATGAAGGAGATGTATTTATCTCAGCTGGAAATTCAGGAGCATTACTAACAGGAGCAACTTTACTAGTAGGAAGAATTAAGGGAATTGATAGACCAGCTTTGGCAGGAATATTGCCAGCCTATAAAAGTCAATTATTGTTAATTGATGCTGGTTCCAATACAAATTGTAAGCCAATTAATTTAGTGCAATTTGCCCAAATGTCTAGTATTTATTTAAAAAATACATATGGGATTGAACATCCAGCTATTGGATTATTAAACATAGGAACAGAAGAAACAAAGGGAAATGAGTTAGTACGAGAAAGCTATCGATTATTAAAAGAAAAGTCAGAAGAGTTAAATATTAATTTTGTAGGAAATGTGGAAGGAAGAGATGCTTTTTCTGGTAAGATAGATGCGATTGTGGCAGATGGATTTACAGGAAATGTATTTTTAAAAACAACAGAAGGATTAGGAAAGTTTGTAAAGAAAAGTTTGACAGAAAGTTTAACGAAAAATTTGTTAGCCAAGATTTTTACAATTCCAGCTTTACCAGCTATTAAACGTTTTAGCAAAACAATGGATTATAAATCTTATGGGGGAGCTTTATTTCTAGGTGTTAAAAAGCCAGTAGTTAAAGCACATGGAAGTAGTGACGCTTTATTGTTTGAATATACCATTATACAAGCAGAGAAATTTGTTAAAAATAAGGCAGTAGATCATATGATTGAAGAGTTTGAAAAAAACCTTAAAACAAATGAAGATTAGACTATTTTTGACTTAGTAGTATAAAATAAAAATATTTTAATATTATACTTGACAAATAGAAAAACATATATTATAAATGAAATATAAATAAGTCATTTATAAACTTGAGAGGAGGTGAACTCGGAAGATGAGTTCAGAAGAAGTTTTAGAAAAGGTAAAAGGAATTATTGTTGAACAATTAGGTGTAGCAGACACAGCAGTAACAATGGAAGCATCATTTATTGATGATTTAGGAGCTGATTCTTTGGATATTGTTGAATTAGTAATGGCATTAGAAGAAGAATTTGATATTGAAATTCCTGATAGTGATGCAGAAAAAGTAGTGACAGTAGGAGATGTAGTTGACTACATAAAAGAAAATGTAAAATAGTTATAAAAATTGCCAGAAGGGATGGGTCTTTCTGGCAATTTAATCATTTTTTGATAGAATTTTCTAGTTGATTTGGATAAAACTTAAAGAAATTGAACATATAGTCTGTTATGGTATTTTTTCGGATGCTTGTATTAGAAAATAAATCGAATTCTGCTATATTAGTTCCTTCCGAAGATACTTGTAATTGACCTATTAAATCATTTTGATTGACAGGAGCTTGTAAGTAAGTTTGTAGAGAAATATTAGCTTCTATACTATCTACTAGATTCTTTTTAACAGAAATAATAGGTGTTTTCTCTAGTGAAGAGTCAACCTGAATTTCTAGTTGATTACTAAATCCTTTTTCGATTGAAAAGAAATTAGGATTGTTTTTTTGCCAGTCAGAGATATATTGATTGATAAAGTCTTTTATATTAAAGTGTTCATAAGTTTTGAAACTGTATTCTATTAGTTTAATACTGTCTTTTGTTCTAAAATTTTTGGTGTCAGCACCTAATACAACGCAAATAATATCCATATCTCCTCTTTTACAGGCTGTTACTAAGCATCGATTGGCTCCATTGGTAAAACCAGTTTTTATGCCATAAACACCATTGAGATTTCCTAATAATTCATTGGTATTGGATAAATTCTTAGGAGAACCATTTAGCATAACAGTATAATTTTTCGTTCCAACAATATTACGAAAAGTAGTATTTTTTAAAGCATAATTGGAAAGAAGAGCTAATTCATATGCCGTCGTATAATGACCATCTGAATCTAAGCCATGTGGAGACTCAAAATGGGTGTTAGAAAGTCCTAGTTCTTCTGCTTTTGCGTTCATAAGGTTAGCAAATCCTTCTATGCTACCGCCTACATTTTCAGCTAAGCAAACAGCAGCATCATTTCCAGAGCATAACATTAAACCATACATTAAGTCACGAATGGTAATCTTGTCACCTGTTTTTAATCCTAGGCGAGACCCCCCTGTGCCGGCTGCTTTTTTGGAGGCTTCAACGGTTGTGTCTAAAGAGCTATTTTCAAGAACAACAATAGCTGTCATAATTTTTGTAGTAGATGCCATTTTGACTTTATTTTTTTCGTTTTTGCCATATAATATATTTTGGTTTAATCGATCTAGTACTACACAAGATCGAGAGTTAAGTTGTGGAACTTCTTTTGCATTCATAGATGCTTGTATTTCTGCATTTACATCAATGGTTTCTTCTTCCAAGTCATCAGCAAATGATAGAGTACTAATCTGCATCATAAAAATGAATAAGATAAATGTTTGGTATAAAAATTTTCTCATAATTCACCTCAAATCCTTATAATTAAGCATATAAATTTAAAAATAAAATTATGATAATTTTGTTGAAATTTTATAGTATTTTTATAGATTAAAGGATAATGATAAACTGTAACATTACGGCAGAAAGATAAAAATAAATTAATTGACGTAAAATCTTGATTTTGTTCTAAAAATGTAATATAATTGTAATGTGGGCTTTTATTTAAAAGAGAGACTGGAAAAGGATATTTCCGTAAGGAAGAAATTAGACAAAAAGAAAAGGTAGAAAAGAAATAAAAAAAGCCCTATTGACTAAAAGAAAAAAACGTGTAAAATGTTATATAGAAGGAGAAGTTTCGGAATAAAGGAGAGAAAGAAATGAACTTAAAAAAATTATTGTTAAGCCTAATTACTGTTACAATATTTGGTGTATTGATAGCGACACAAGGAGTAACTTATGCAAAAACGTTGCCAACAGGGCAAGAGGTTTACATGGGTGTTAGAGAATTAATGGAAAACAGCAAGCCAGCTATGGGATATGGTATTAATGAACCAGGAAAAGATAATGGTGCTTATATATGGAATATTGTAAGATATGATTCAAAAGATTCAAAGACCTACCATAATGACAATATCTATTGTGTAAAAGCAGGTGTAGGGTTTACCGAAGCAAGTACAAGTAGTGATGAAAGTTTAAAACGTAGACCATATAATGTTAGTTATAATATGAAAACAGAAAGAGAGGCTATTAGAACCCATAAGGATAAAACAGGAAAACAAAATACAGTATTACAAGGTCTAGTGGAAGGGACTATCACAGAAAATGGTACAACCATTAACCGATATAATGCTATTTTAGCTGTTCTTGATAATTTGTATTTACCAGGAGAATCTACATCAGAAGAAAAGAAAGAGTTAATTTATAATATTTTTAAAGTAATCAGTGAAGATGAGGCTTATATTGATTATATATCAAGTGATATTTTTGAATTAGCAGTTTTTAAAGTATGGGGTACAGATGTATATGAATTATTTGAAAATCCAGAAAAATACAATTTATCAGAATATGCCTTAACAGATAATGATATTAATGCTGTTCAGCAAGCAGTTTTATGGTATTTTACAAATTATGGAGAAAATAGTCTTAAATATGACAAGACAAATGGTGAAAAAGACTGGCTACATTATTCATTAGATGGAAGGGATTATGCCAATAAATTAAGTGAATATAATCAAGGTGAACAATTGGGATTGGTTAGAAATTATCAAGCAGAGGTACTATATAACTACATGATAAGACAAGCAAAAGCAAATGCTAGTCATTATGCTAATTCAACTTCTAATGCGGGAGTACCTGTTAAGGTAGATACCACTACAATAAAGAGAGTAGGATTATCTGGAGATAATTATGTTGTAGGACCAATTCATATGACACAAAATAATGCAACTCCTTATACGATGGATTTTCAAGTAAAAAATAAGGGAACAGAAGTATCAAATTATAAATTATTAGATGAAAACCAAAAAGAAGTGCCAGCAGGAACAATGGTAAAAGATTTAGTAGGAAAGAATTTTTATCTTTCTGTTCCAAAAAGTCAAGTGGAAGCTTTAACAGTTGATGTAACTGTTAAATACAATGATACAGAAATGACTTTATGGACGTCATCAGACAATAACGGAGAACAACCATTAGCAGAAGTACATAGAAAGACGCCAGAAGAAACTTTTAACTTAAATTTAGAACCAGAACCAGATACACCAACCCCACCAAAGCCAGAAGAGCCAGAAGAATCATTTGACTTGAAATTAATTAAACGTATTACAGCAGTAAATGATCAAAATGTGCCAGAAAGAATAGAAAAAATTGATGTGAGTAAACTCAACATCACTGGTGCTGATAGTAAAACAACAGCAGAGTACAAATTAAATAAAGAACCAGTTGGTGTTGCAAAAGGCGATATTGTAACCTATACCTTTAGAATTTATAACGAAGGAACACTAGATGGTTATGCCCAAGAAATTACAGAGGATGTACCACAAGGCTTACAATTTTTATGGTCTGAAAAAACAGGGGAAGAATTAAAGGAAGATAAGACTTTAACAGACGAAGAAAAGAAAGCAATCGAATTTAACCAAAAGTATTTGTGGGGAAAATTTGTATATGATGACAAAAAAGAAAATATTACTCAAATTTCATCTGACTATTTATCAAAAGCCAATGAGACAACAGCGGGAGGAAATTTAATCAAAGCATTTGGAAAGAATGATGGAACCAAAACAGAAAAAGATCTTTCTTACAAAGAGTTAGCTGTAAAATTTAAAGTAGTATCAGCAAATAAAGCAGGTACTGTTATTCGAAATGAAGCTGCTATCACAGAGGATAGTGATAAAGATGGAAACCCAGTAAAAGATAGAGATTCTGATACAGATAAATGGATAAAATATGAAGATGATGAAGATTATGATAATATTATTTTACAATCATTTGACTTAGCTTTAAGAAAATTTATCATAGCCATAAGTGATGATACCAAAATAGAAAACAATGAATATTTAAAAAATCAAGATGGTTCTTATACAAGAGCACCAGTTGTTGATACTTCTAAGTTAAATACCGAAGACGAAAAAGGAAAATTAATTACAACAGCGATTTATAATCATACCAAAGAACCAATTATTGTTAAACCAAAAGATATCGTGGTATATATGCTAAGAGTATACAACGAAGGGGATATCGATGGTTATGCGGCTGAAATTAAAGATCATTTGCCACCATATTTAGAGTTTGTAAACGATGAATTTAATAAACAATATGGTTGGGAATTATCAGAAGATGGAAGAACAGTAACAACAAAATATTTAGAAAATAGTTTAATTACAAAAGCACAAACAGGGAAAGACGGCAAAATTGTACTATCTTATAAAGAAGTACCAATCATGTGTAAAGTTAGTGAAAAAGCTAAAACAAGTCAAAATATCACAAATATAGCGGATATTACCAAATATTTAGATAAAAATAAAAATCCAATAGCAGACAGAGATTCACAAGAAAACAATGTGAAACTTCCAGAGGACAAAAATTTGCCAAGCTATAAAGAAAACGAAAAAGGAAGCTATGTACCAGGGCAACAAGATGATGACGACTTTGAAAAAGTAAATGTAAAAATCTTTGATCTAGCTTTGAGAAAATGGGTAACACAAGCGATTGTCATTGAGAATGGACAACAGACTGTAACACAGACAGGCCATGATGCATGGGATGATCCAGAAGCGGTTGTAAAAGTAGAATTGCATAGAAAGAAACTAAATGAAGTAACCGTTAAATTTAGATATTCAATACGTGTATATAATCAAGGCGAAGTAGAAGGATATGCAAAAGAAATAACAGATTATATACCAGAAGGATTAAAATTTGTAGCACAAGATAATCCTGGATGGACAGATGAAGGAAACAATGTCATATCTACTAAATTATTAGAAAATAAATTGTTACAACCAGGTGAATATGCCGATGTAGAAGTTCTACTTACTTGGATTAACAATGAAAATAATATGGGAGTTATGAACAATATAGCAGAAATATCAAAAGACTATAATAAATATGGTTTACCAGATATTGACTCAACACCAGATAACAAAAAAACAGGCGAAGACGATATTGATGATGCACCAGTTATGCTTTCTATTAGTACTGGTCAAATAAGAGTTTATTTCACATTAGGATTTATTGTACTAATAACAGTGGCAAGTGGCGTAATTTTAATCAAGAAGTTTGTATTATAATAGGATAAAAGTGTGACAAGAGGGGGATTCCCTTTTGCCACACTTTATTTAATTTTTATTATTTTGTTCTTCCTTTTTCGTTTGCTTTTGTTTTGTTTTTTTGGTTTTTGCTTTGTCCTCTGTGGTTTCTTTTTTATCTTTTTTCTCTTTGGTAGTCGTATTTCTTATAATAGAACATATAATAATTCCAGTTATTCCACCAGCTATTAACCAAATACCGTAATCTGCGATGGTATATAATAAATCTTTTGCCATATTAATTATTAAATTGCTAAGAGAAGTGGTTAATAAGACTATATTATCTAAGTCCACATGTTTGTATACAACTTGTTCCGCTAATTTTAATAATACACCTACAGATAGTAGAGATATGGAGGCAAAATTAATGCCTAAAAAGATGTCTTTTCGATTAATAATAAGTAGTAAAATAATGATTATGATAAAGGCAATTAGTGGAATTAATTTTATTTTTTGATAGATAGATAAGATTTTTTCCATACCTTTTTGTACTTTTTCAAAAACGGTATCAGATACTTTTATATTATTTTTATATTCTGTTGTTATAAAATCTTCAAATTTTGTTATATTGTCCTGTATTTGATTTGTTTTTGTTCTTCCTTCTGATTGTAAATATTGATTTATTTTTGTGTCCAAAGTTTCTTTTATTTTATCTTCACTTGTAGTGATTTCTTTTCCTTCATAGATGTAATCTATGATAGAATTAACATCAGAGGTTATCATTTCTTCTGTGTATAAATCGTTTATTATATCTTCTGGTAAACCAGATTGATATATGTATTTTTCAAACCCACTTTGTACTTCTCTTGAAATTTGTAAATAAAACTCAGTTTCTTTTAATTTAGAAAGCATATAATTTTTATCTAGTATTTTGGTAGAAACTAAGTTTAAAACAATCATAGAGAGAATGATAAAGATGAGTAGGAAGGATAAAATTACATTTAGGATAGTTTTTGCAATTTTCATTTTAGTTTTATTCCTTTCTTTTAACATATCTGTTAGTCCTTAATTAAATTAGCATATACTACATATCTTTGTGAAGCATGTCCTATATTATTAATCGGATAACAAGTATAGATCATTAAAATCTCTTTTTTGTCTTGTACAGGAACTTCTTGTATAGCAGTTTCTTGTATGATTTTTGTATTATATATTTGATAATTAAAAGTTCCATAGGTAGTTTCTACTTCTATTTTATCCCCAATTTTAGCTTGAGGTAGTTTAGCTAAAAAGGTTTTAAAATTATGCCCTGCAAAAATGACACTTCCTCCTTCTCCAGGGAAATAAGAAGCATTATCATGTGCAATTCCACTCTTTAAGGTAGAGTAATTAGCACCATAATAAACAGGTAGATTTACATCAATGCTGTTTATTTTTAAAGTGGCATATTTACTACCATAGGTAGGATAATTGATTAGGATATTTCCTTGTAATTCTGGGGTAAGAGTATGTACATTTTCGTTATCAACTGTTATTAATTTTAAAAGACTTGTTGCCATTTCAAATTTTCCTTTACAAGTCGTTATAACGGTAAAACTAATAACAGATATAAATAAAAAAGCAACTATGATAGAAATGATAGTTGCTTTTAATATATTTATTATGGTTTTCATACTAAGCTCTTTTTTTTGCTACGATAGCAACGGCAACTATTGCTAATACTGGTAAAGCAAATACTGCATAGTTAGCACCTGTGTATAATAATGTAGTAGTACCATTTGATTTTGTTTCTGATGTAGGTGCAGATGGATTTTCGCTAGTAACGTATGATTTTGAAATTAAAGATGTACCGTTAGCTGTTTTAATACTAAATGTTTTAGCATTTGTGTCTATCGTAACATCTAAACCAGCTAAATCACCAGCATGTCTTGCTAATATGATGATATCTTCTAGTGTATCACTATCGATTCCTTCTATGCTAGTAGCTCCTGATTCCTCTACTAATACATAAATATAGTTAAGGTTTCTTCCAATTTGTGTAGCTACTTCATCTGTTAAAGGATTTTCCTCTAAATATTTGATTAATGTTTGTCTGTCTGCTGCTGATAATGGAACCTTAATACCATTAACTTCACTTGGACCTTCCTCCAAAGCGTAAACTAAGTCTGCGTTTGTAGCTGCATTTACATTGATAGATACTGCAATGATTGCTAAAATTAGCATTGTCATTACTAATAATTTGGATAATTTGTTCATTTTTTCCTCTCCCTTCTTATTTTTTCTGAACATTTATATTATAACATTTTTTTTTAGGACAAGTTTTGAGTATGCCTATTTTAGGTTAAAAAACCAAAATTTGCATAGGAAAAAAATTGTATGTTGCAAAATAAAATAAAGTGTAGTAAAATGGTGGTGGTTAATAAAAAAGAGGTAGAATAAATGAAACAAGATATAAGAGAATTGTCCCAACAAGTTGAACAAGAAATAAAACCTATTTTTGAAAAAGTGGACAAAATATGTGAATGGAATAGTAAAAAAGTTTTAGAGGCATTTCAAGAGTGTCAATTACAAGAAGTGCATCTAAATGCTTCAACAGGATATGGAATTGATGAACCTGGCAGAAATAAAATAGAAGAGATTTATAGTCACGTTTTTAAAGCAGAAGATAGCTTGGTAAGAAGTCAATTAATATCAGGAACACATGCTTTATCCATTACGCTATCAGCCTTATTAAGACCAGAAGATACGATGCTTAGTATAACAGGAGAGCCTTATGATACTCTTCAAACTGTTATTGGAATTGGAAAAGAGGAAAGTAAGAGTTCCTTAAAGGCTTTTCATATTCATTATGAACAGATTGATTTGGTAGAAAATGACTTTGAGCTTCCCAAGATTCAAGAACGATTAAAAAAACAAGATATAAAATTGGTGGAAATTCAAAGGTCAAGAGGATATTCTACGCGAAAAAGTTTGACCATAGAAAAAATAGAAAAGGTGATACAAGCTATTCGAGAAGTGAATAAAAAGGTTATTATTATGGTCGACAATTGCTATGGAGAATTTGTACAAGAGAGAGAACCAATTGAAATAGGGGCAGATATTGCTGTCGGTTCCTTAATGAAAAATTTAGGAGCTGGAATTGCGACTTCAGGTGCCTATATTGTAGGAAAAAAAGAACTAATACAGTTATGTGCAGAAAGATTGACTTCACCAGGAATAGGAAAAGAAATAGGACCATCATTAAATCAAAATACGTTATTTATTAAAGGGTTATTTTTTGCCCCTAGTGTAGTAGCCAGTAGTTTAAAAACAGCAATTTTTGCAAGTTGCTTATTAGGAAAATTAGGATATCACATAGACCCTAAATATGATGAACCAAGAGCTGATATTGTACAAACGATTCATTTGGGGACAGAAGAGAATTTAGTAAAATTTTGTCAAGGAATACAAATGGGTTCACCAATTGATTCTAATGTTATTCCATATCCCGGAGATATGGGAGGATATGATGATAAAGTAATTATGGCAGCAGGCACTTTTACACAAGGTTCGACAATAGAACTAAGTTGTGATGGACCAATACGAGAACCATATATAGCTTATATGCAAGGTGGACTTACATATGACTATGGAAAATTGGGTATATTAAAAGCAATCGAACATATGAAGAAATAAGAAGGGAGAAGAAAAGATGTTAGTTGTTAGTGTTTTGTCAATTTTGATACTGTTGGTGATAGGTATATTGATTTTTGGGGGAAGAGAACAAAGAAAACAAAATAGAAGAATGGAAAGAGAAAAAAGAAAAGCAGCCAAGATAGCTAAAAAGAAAAAAGAATTAGAAGAATATGAGGAATTCTTGAATTCAGTAGGGGAAGAAAATGATAAGCAGTTTGAGATAACAGAAGAGGATCTAAAAGATGAAGAAGAGGATCTTGGACAAAGTGATGATTATAAAACATATGAGGAAGATGAAAGTATCTATAATATAGATCGTTATGAAGAACACGATGATGAAAACGGTGATAATTCTCATGATTGGGACTTAGAAGAAGATGATGATGATGATGATGGAGAATTAGACTTTGGAGAAGAAGAAGATGATGATGATGACGATGAGTTTGATTTTGGAGAAGAAGACGATGACGACGATGAATTGGACTTTGGAGAAGAAGATGATGACGACGATGAATTAGATTTTGGAGAAGAAGATGATGACGAGTTTGATTTTGGAGAAGAAGATGATGATGACGAATGGGATTTAGAAGAAGATCAGGAAGACGAGGATATGGAGTTTTTATTTGATGAAGATAGTGAAGATAGGGAAGAGATAGATGAAGAAGATATGTTAGAATTATGGGATGAGCCAGAAGAAGTAGAAGAAAAACCAAAAAAGAAAACTTCAACCACGAAAGAGACTACTAAAAAGTCAACAGGAACGAAGACACCAATCAAAAAGACAACAGGCACAAAAACATCAACCAAAAAGACAACTAAGATGCCAACGAAAAAGACAACAACTAAAACAACGAAAAAAACAACAGGAACGAAAACGCCAACCAAAAAGACAACGAAAACGCCAACGAAAAAAACAACAACCCAAACAACGAAAAAAGCCACAGAAACTAAGACAACAACGAAAAAGTCCGCAACCAAGAAGAAAAAAGAGGAATAAAATTTCCAATTAAACCCAGAACTAGTGAGGGCGTTTCAAAAGAGAGGATTAGAAATGAAGGTAATTGTAATTGGTGGAGGTCCAAGTCGGGATGATGGCAGCAATAAGTGCAAAACAAAATGGAAGTCAAGTGATTTTATTAGAGAAGATGAAATCATTAGGTAGAAAATTATTAATAACAGGAAAAGGAAGATGTAATATTACATCTTCTTTAGATATGGGAGAATTTATTAAAAATACACCTGGTAATGGAAGATTTTTATATAGTTGTTATCAAAATTATACCAATCAAAATATCATTCAATTTTTAAAAGAACAAGGTTTGGGAGTAAAAGAAGAAAGAGGAAATAGAATATTTCCAGTAACTGATCGATCCCAAGATGTTCTAAAATGTTTTACAAAGAGATTAAAAGAGCTAAAGATAGAAATAAGATATGATACACAGGTAAATAAGATATTGGTAGAGCAAGAGGAAGGGATTATGAAAGTTAAAGGGGTAGAAACCAATCAGGGCAAAATAGAAGCAGAAAGAATTATCTTAGCAACAGGCGGGAAAAGTTATCCTTTGACAGGTTCTACTGGTGATGGCTATCGTTTAGCAAAACAAGTAGGACATACTATTACAGCCATTCAGCCTTCTTTAGTCCCTTTAGAGAGCTATGACAAAGATATGTGTCAACAGTTACAAGGTTTAAGTTTAAAAAATGTGGCAATCAAATTGCAAGATCAACCAATCGAAAAAGAGATTTATAAAGACTTCGGAGAAATGTTATTTACTCATTTTGGTGTTTCGGGCCCAACAATTTTAAGTTCATCTGCACATTTGGTTAGATATAAGCAAATCAATGAAAAGCTGAAGGAACAAAATATTTTGTTAACAATTGATCTGAAACCAGCTTTATCAGAAGAAAAATTAGATGAAAGAATAGTCAGGGATTTTCAACAACTTTCCAATAAACAATTTAAAAATGGCTTAGACCAATTATTGCCTAAAAAGATAATACCAGTTGTGATACAGAGAAGTGGTATAAATCCTTGCAAACCAATTCATGAAATTACAAAAGAAGAAAGAAAAGGGATCGTAAAGTTGCTAAAACATTTTACGGTAAAAATAAAGGGATTTCGACCAATTGAAGAGGCTATTATTACAAGTGGGGGAGTTTGTGTTAAAGAGATCAATCCTAAAACGATGCAATCGAAAAAAGTAAAAGGCTTGTATTTTGCTGGTGAGATAATAGATGTAGATAGTTATACAGGCGGATTTAATTTACAAATTGCTTATTCGACAGGATATACAGCAGGGTTATTACAGGAATAAGAGAACTGTAAAAAGGAGAGTTTAAGTGAAAATGGATTTTTTGACGATTAGTGAAGCAATTCAAACAGAAATTGTGGAGAAGAAGTCGAAATTTATAGCGAATTTATTTCCCGTAGAAAGTGTGGAAGAAGCGGAGAAATTCATTAGAGAGACCAAGAAAAAGTACCATGATGCAAGGCATAATTGTACCGCTTATAGGGTTATGGAAGATAGTCAGATAATCGAGAAGTCAAGTGATGATGGGGAACCCTCTGGAACAGCTGGAGCTCCTATGTTACATATTTTACAAAAGAATCATTTGGGCAATCTAGTTGTTGTTGTTACTAGGTATTTTGGTGGGATCTTGTTAGGTACAGGAGGGTTGGTTCGTGCTTATTCAGATAGTTTATCAAAAGCGATCCAAGAAAGTCATTTCGTAAAAAAATGCCAAGGAATAGAGATGTTAATACAAATAGAGTATAGTGAATTAAATCCTTTTAAATATTATTGTAAAAAAAATGGTATTTTGCTTACAAATGTAGAATATGGCGAATTTATTACTTGTAAAATTGAGTTAGAAATGGATAAAAAAGAGATATTATTGAAGGATTTTGAGACAAAATCTATCATTTTAAAAAATATAAAAGAAATAGCTAAAAAATATATTGCAAAAAGTATATGAAAAAAGTACTTTTATAAAAACTCTGGAAGAATTTTCCAAGATTTATTGATTTTCCTCAAATAAATGATTATAATAACAATTGTTAAAATATTACAATTGAGGAGGAAAAAAGATGAAAGAGAAACTTAATATTCTAATTGCTGATGATAATCAAGAATTCAGTCACACATTATCTTCTTACATTAATAATCAAGAGGATATGGAGGTAATAGCTGTTGCGAAAGACGGAAATGAAGCAGTTGATATGATAGCAAATACGATGCCAGATGTTGTACTATTAGATGTAATTATGCCACATTTAGATGGATTAGGAGTATTAGAAAAAATAAATATGTTACAGATTGATAAAAAACCAATTTGCATTATGTTGTCAGCAGTTGGGCAAGACAAAATAACACAAAAAGCAATTATAGCAGGAGCAGATTATTACATAGTAAAACCGTTTGATATTGAGATATTAATTAGAAGGATTAGAGAAATCAAATTTTTTAAGCCAAATCAAACAGGAACTAATTTTATTACAAGAGAGCCAAGACAAAAGTATATTGAATTGTCAGAAAAGGAAGAAAAGAGAGAAGAGAATTTAGAAGCTTTAGTGACAAATATTATCCATGAAGTGGGTGTACCAGCTCATATTAAGGGATATCAATATTTAAGAGAAGCCATCATGATGGTAGTCAATGATATTGATGTCATTAATCAAATTACAAAGAGTTTATATCCTAAAATTGCTTTTAAATATAATACGACACCAAGTAGAGTGGAACGTGCCATTCGCCATGCCATAGAAGTTGCTTGGGGTAGAGGACAACAAGAAGCAGTAGAAAACATCTTTGGTTATACGATTTCAGCTGCTAAAGGAAAGCCAACGAATTCAGAATTTATCGCCATGATTGCAGATAAGTTAAGATTGGAATTAAAGAGTGCATAAAGTTCGTGAAAGTATGGTAAGAAGCGGGATACAAGACTTGTAAAAAAGAAAACAAACCTACAAAGGTTGAGAAAACCTTTATATTTTAAGTGAAAAATTCGCAAAGAAACCTATCAATAGTTTCGGTGCAAACCTATAAACTTTTTCATTTATTGGGTTAGTATTTATTTTATTTATAAATATTAATCTAGTAGAAGGGAAGGTTTATTTTTATGGAACAAATTGATTATGATGTAGACGATTTTATGAATTTTTGTGAGGTCAAGAATTTAGCTAAAAAGACATTAACAAGTTATGAACAAACACTAAGATTATTTGTACAGTATTTAAAAGACATATTCAAGATAAAGGAGGTAGGAGAGGTAAAAGAGATACATATAAGGGAATATATTAAGTATTTGCAAGAAAGAGGAAAGTATACAGTAGTAGCAAATCAAAGCAGTGTAAAAAGTAATTTTCCACAAAATAGGCAAGATTACAAACAAGAAATTAGTAAAACTACTATAAATAACTATATAAGAAATATCAAAGTATTTTTTAATTATATGTATGACAATAGATATATCAACAACAATCCAGTAAAAAGAGTAAAAGAAATAAAAAACACAAGAAAAGCACTTGGGTATATGAATGACAATGATATGAATAAATTATTGAAAAATTTTGATTTGTCAAAGTTCCACGAATACAGAGATTACACAGTAGCACAGTTGATTTTTGACACTGGTATGAGAATTGGCGAAACACTATTAATAAAAGAAACTGACATAGACTTTATAAAAAGAAGCATATTGCTACCAGCAGAAAACACAAAAGGAAAAAAGGATAGATATGTGTTTTTTTCGGCAGAAATGCTAAAGGAATTAAAACGTTGGTTACAATACAAGGACAGATACAGACAGTCCGAATATATCTTTTGCACACACAAAGGTAAGAAATTGGATATTAGCAACTATGAAACAAATTTTAGGAAATATGGAGAAAGAATTGGTCTAAAGAATATACACCCACACTTGTTACGCAATAATTTTGCTAAAAGATTCTTAATGAGTGGGGGAGATATATACACATTATCTAAAATTTTAGGACATTCAACTGTAACAGTAACAGAAAGAGCATATCTTGATTTAGATAGTGACGACATAAGAACAAAATATCAAAGATATTCGCCATTAGCAAATTTAAAAAGAGCATAGAAAAATTGGTATATATAAAGAATAGGAGAAGAAGCGGAAAAGACGAAATATAGTTGGACAAAAAACAATATGTTAAAATAAAAGTATTAGAAATCAAGAAAGGTGGAAAATCAATGAAAAAGGTTTTTGAAAATGAATTAGAAAGATATGTACAAAAGTTTAATAAAAAAGATGTCATACTTAATTTAGAAGGAATTGTAAAAGAAAAAATAAAAATGGAAAAAGTTGAATGTAACTATAATATACGAAATGGGATTTTAAAAATAGAGGATAAAATCGCCAATATAAACATTGATATAAGTTCAGTATATCGAATAGAAATAAGCGAGAACAATTCAATGCTTGTAATTTATTTAGATAACGGAATTGATATAAGAATTGAGAAATAGGAAAGAAAAAAACGAGTGCGAGAGTTAGGAAATTTCAAGTAATTTGACTATATTTTATTTTCTTCCGTTTTCTCGTAAAGGAACATGTAAAAAGCACGCGAAAAATTGGATATTCAATTTTTCAAATATTTGATTTTTCGTGCTTACTATTATCAGTAATAGGTAAGAAACCAAAAGACTAGGAAAGTTTATAAAGGCTTTTTTCTAGTCTTTTGCTTATGCTACTGGAATACTATAAAGGTAACTATTTTTTAGGGTAAGTGTTACAAATGTTACTAGCACCAGTTATATAATTCATATCTACATCATAGAATTTAGCCAATATAATTAGACTTTCAATGGGTATTCTAGTATAACCCAATTCATAATCACTATACGTTTTTTGACATATATTTAGTAAATCAGCAACATATTGTTGGGTATAGAATTTTTGAACCCTTAAACTTTTAATAATATCACTACAATTCATAAAACAACGTTCCTTTGCTATAAAATAAAGATAGGCATTTAACCTATCTATGTTTAAAATATTAGTATAGAGCCAATTAATTATTTTCAATAGGTTCCAAGACTAAAGTGCCAAGTTTGTTTTTCATTTCTGCTTTTTTTTTGAGCCTCTTCTCTTGGTTACGTCATTTTTGTTAACAATGACCTTTGAGCATTCGTCAATTATTTTTTGCAAGTAATCTTCACTCGTTAAATTTTTAGAACTTTCAGTAAGTTCGGCAGCATCATTGATTTTCCTTATGTTTTCAAAAAATTCAGGTGGGCAAACTGCTTGTTTAGTTGCAGTGTCAAGAACAATTTTCATAGTATCAATCCTTTCTTTTTACAAATTATGACATAATAGTAACAGAAAAGACAAAAAACCGCAGTATTATAGAATAATAAACTCTAAACAAGAGTTAATAACTCTAAAACCAAGAGGAAAATACACTATCACAGAATGATAAACTCTAAAATAGAATAAATAACTCTAATACGAAAAAGTAAAGCGGTAAAACCTTACTCTAATAAAGCTTTGCCAATAGAGGGAGTAACTCTATTAACAGAGTAACACGCTCTAAAATAGAGCAATACACTCTAAACCTAGAACTTAAATATTTGAATTTCAGTTGGTAGTCTTTTATAATGAAAAGGGGAAATATAAATGGTTTGCAAGTGCAACAATAAAAAACAAATATTTGAAATCTAGTACAAATTGAAATATAATTAGGATAGAAAAATAAATAAGGAAAATCGCTAAAAGTGAAATATTTGAGAAATTTTTTTTATATTATCTATATAGTATTGATACATTAGTTATGAGCAAGTTAAGAGCTTGTAACATTTTATAGGAGAAGAAAAGAACAATGGATTTAGAAAAAGAAAAAGTAATAGAGAGAATAAAAGAATGTAAAAAATATGGTTTGAATTATGCCCAACTAGCAAGAGAAATTGGATTGACACCAACTACCATGTATTTATTTGTTAATGGAACGTATAACTTATCAAAACCCAAACAATTACAAGCCTTGTGTTATATAGAAAATTATATGGAACAAGTAAAAGAACAATTAAGAAAAATAGAACACAAGGGGTTATGCGTAAAATGAAATCATTAGATAAACAAATCCAAGACATTATACAAGATAGTGTTTCTAAAACAATGAATATAAAAGTACCATTACAAAGCAATATGGAAGAAAGAAATTTATTATTAGAAATATTAAGAAATCAAGAAAGGCTAAATAAAAAAATGGAAAGTATATATATGAAAATAGCAATCATGAACAATCAAATTGATAAGATACCTACTAAAGATGATTTTTATTTTTGGAAGAAATAGGGGCATAGTTTTGGGAAAAGAAGCGGAAATTTTATATAAAATAACTATGTTCTGGAAAACGCAGTTAGTGAACACAAAAAATAGAATTATTAAAGGCAAAGGATACATGACTAGAAAAAGGAAAATAAATACTATTTAAAGTAATAATAATTTAAAATAGTAATATATTTAGGCATAAAAATAAAGAAAAGTAAGAAGAAGCAAAGAAAACAAGGTCAAACAATAGCAGAAGAAGGCACGAGGGTAGTAAAATTTTATCCTTTTCGTGCCAACTAGCTTATTGAGACTTATACGTTACTTACAAGAGGTGCATACTTACCATATATTATATATGGCGACAGAGTAGGGGGGTATGCTGTATTAGATTACAAACACTTTTGTATTAGTTGTCGTCTTGTGCATTTGTACAAGTTGTCCTATACGAGCGATAAGAAAGCACGTTGAAACGTAAGCAGTGGGCGGGGAATGTAAAAAACTAGGGGTAATTATATAAAAATAGATTATGAAAAAACGATGTAATATAATAATATATAATAAGCCCCTACTCACTGAACTATGCCTAAAAATAAGTTAATAGAATAATGTTCGTAAAGGTATACCTTTACGAATATTCTAAAGCAATACAAAATAGCATTCGTAAAAGTTATAAAAATATTTTACGAATATTCGTAAATAAGTATTGACTTTTACGAACATATAATATATAATAAAACCAAGAAATGAGAAAAGAGGTTTTAAAAATGGAACAAAAAAAGTATGGATATGTAAGAGTTAGTACAAAGGAACAAAACGAAGAAAGACAAATAAAAGCAATGTTGAATAATGGAATACCAAAGGAAAGAATTTTTATAGACAAACAAAGTGGAAAGGATTTTAATAGGGCAGAATATCAAACATTAAAAAGAATATTAAAAGATAGTCCAAACAGTTTACTTGTGATACATTCAATTGATAGGTTAGGAAGGAACTATAAAGAAATAACAAAAGAATGGCAAGAACTAACAACAGAATGTAGAGCAGATATAAAGGTTTTGGATATGCCCTTATTAGACACAACACAATATAAAGACCTTTTAGGAACATTTATAAGTGATTTGATTTTGCAAGTATTGTCTTTTGTAGCAGAGCAAGAAAGAAATAATATTAAGAAAAGACAAGCAGAAGGGATTGCAGTAGCAAAGGCACAAGGAAAGGAACTAGGGAGACCAAAAGCGGAAATAACGGAAGAATTTATACAAGAATGGAAAAAGTGGAAAAGAGGAGAGCAAACCGCAAATCAAACAATGATAAATACGAGTACTAAAAGAACTACTTTTTATAAGTTATCAAAACAACTTGAAGAAATAGAATAATAATTATAAGCGGAGGAATTTATGAATAGAAAGCATTATTGTAAATATTGTAGTAGAGAGTTAGAAGATGAAGAATATATCTATAATGGATATTGTGAGGAATGTTTTGACAAAAACGAAGACGAAAGAACTATACAAAACTATGAACTTATGCAAGATTATGACTATATGAATTATTAAGAAAGTGCAAAAAGTAGGGTTATATTCCCTACTTTTGCTAATCTTCCAAATTATTCAAACCATACTCAATAATTTGATTTACGACACTATTAAAGCTAAGGTCATTTTTTTCTGCCAACTCATTTATTCTGTCAAATGTTCCCCCATTTATGCGAATGGTTCTCGTTACAGTATCATTGCTTTTAGAAGACTTTTCAATTTTTAATTTTCCCATAAAATCACCTATTACATATTGTACATAAAAAATAATTAAAAATAAGTACACAAAACTGTGTACAAATAAAATTTGTTGTGATATAATTCGACATATAGAGTTGAAAGGTGGATAAATAAATGAGAAAATTAAGGGTTGTTTTTGTAATAATATTTGTAGTATGTGTGATGTTATGCAATATTACTTATGCAGATAATGAGTTTAATCAATTGACATTGGGTACATCAAATAATACACCAAATACTAATACCACGAGCAATACAAATACCAATGCACTAGCAAATAGAACGGAAAATAATATACAAATGAATGGTACAATGGAAGGAAATGCAAATAATAGCAATACTACTAATAATTTAAACTATAAAGTAGTAGGAAATGAAATAACTATTACTGGTGTAAAACAAGGAATAACAACAGTAAATATACCAAGTACAATTGAAGGGAAAACTGTTACAACGATTGGAGAAGGTGCCTTTTACAAAAGAAATGATATAACAAGTATAAATCTCCCAAATACAATACAATATATAGAAAATTTTGCTTTTGAGGGTTGTGAAAATATAACAGAAATTAAATTGCCAGATAATTTAATTTCAATAGGAATAAGTGCTTTTAGAGATTGTAAAAGCTTAAAACAAGTTGAAATACCTTGTAATGTAGTAAAAGAGTTTGTATTTTTTGGGTGTATAAAATTGGAAAGTATAGTCTATTCTAATGGTGTAAAGAAAATTAATTTAAGCAATTTTAATGATTGTAATAATTTAAAAGAAATACATATTCCAAGTAGTGTAACAGAAATACAAAGTGAATTATCAATAGAAGATGAGTGGGTATTAAAAAATACTAATGTTACATTTTATGTAGAAAATAATTCTTATGCAATGCAATTTTGCCAAAAAAACAATATAAAATACGTAGTAACAAATGGAGAAGGACAACAAAGTCAAGGGCAACAATCAAGTGAACAACAAAAACAAAGCCAAGAGAAACAACCAAGTCAACAAAAACAAACAACAGAAGAGCAAAAGCAAGACCCAACAACAGCAAGCACAATATTGCCAAAAGCTGGACTAAAATATGGAATAATACTTACAATAATTTTAATAGCAATAGGAAGCGGATTCTTCTATAAAAAGCATAATTATTGGAAGGGTGTAAAATAATAATAAAAAGCAATAGAACAAATCTATTGCTTATTTTTTTTGCCCAAAAGTCCAAATAATTAATTTTCCTTGATTTTATGGTTCTCGTGCCAACTTACCAGTGCCACAAAAAGGGTCAAAAATTATTGCCACAAAAAGGGTCAAAAATTATTTGACATTTTAGGGGAAATGTAGTAATATATATATAACAGCTGTGAAAGTCGTAATAACAGCTATAAGTTGGAGATTGTTCGTAAGGACACCATAAAAAAACCAGAGTAACTATGCAAAACTCTGGTTTTTCTTTTGCTATGTACTTACGTACTAGCCTTTGTCGTAATTGCCTTTGCATAATACTATTACTAGCATTACTAAAAGGGCTATAAGTTGGTTATTATCCATAATTCCACCTCCTTCCATGTGGAATTAGAAATAGTATATAATGATATTATAAAAAAAACAATACTTTTAAAAAGTTTTTGGACAAGATAGCATTTATTGGTATTGACTTTTGGTAAAATATGAAATAAAATAAGCCTATAAATAAAATAGATAAAAACCTACTAAGTGTTAGCGAATTAAAAAAATTCATTGGGTTTGATTTTTTACATAAAATTAGCTTGCGAAACTTAAGAAATAGTAATGATTAGGGCAAAACAGAACAAGAAGCAGTAGAAAATATCTTTGGTTATACTATTTCAGCAGCCAAAGGAAAACCAACGAATTCAGAATTTATTGCCATGATTGCTGATAAGTTAAGACTAGAGTTAAAGAGTGCATAGAATCGGTAAGAACATTACCTTCCAAATATTTGTTTGAAATATAAAACGAATAAGGGAGGTTTTTTATTATGGAAAAAAATTGATTTAGAGGTAGACGATTTTATGAACTATTGTGATTACAAGAATTTGTCACAAAAAACACTTTTTCATTACATCTTGTAATTGTTTAAATACTTGATTCCTGTAATCTCCGTCTTTCATGATTTATTTTTTATCTAGTTTGAACAGTATTCTTAAATCCGCAAAAATTGAAGTGATTTTTACAAAATTGTTGACAAATATTGGAAAACAATGTAATATATAAGTATTATTTCAAATAAATAAGTTAAATCTAATTTTAAAATCTAATTTTCAAAAAGTCCAAAAACAGAAGAAAAAATGTAATAATCAAAGAAAATTACAAATAGGTATAAAATAAAACAAGTATTTACTTCAGAATAAAGATTGACAATAAAATAAAGAGGTAATAAAATAGAAAGACCAACTATAAAAAGTCAAGCATTTTTTGAAAAAAATTAAAAATTTTT
>CANONT010000023.1 GCA_947567695.1 uncultured Clostridium sp. | reverse complement strand
AAAGTAGAAGCCATAGCAGAAAATGGAGAAACGGCAAGTAAAGAAATAGATGTTATAAGTGTGCCAACATTAGTTAGAAATGATGTGACATTTAGTTATAAAAAGAAAGTAAGTGGAGATACAATAAATGAAGGAAGTTGGACACGGAGAACCAGTTATCATAAAAATAAATCCAAATGCAAGTATAGATATGACAACATATACATTACAATACCAATACACAACAGGAAATCCGGTTGTAGAAAGTGAGTGGAAGTTTTATTCAAGTGCAGACGGAATAGATGTAAGCGAAAACGGAACAATCCATGTCAGATTATATGATAAAAATAGTCATGAAGCTGGGAAAGAATATGCAAAAGAGATAATGCTTATAGATAAAACAGGCCCAACCATAAGTAATCTTTCAACAAGTGATATAACAACTAAAAGTGTAAAACTTAATGTAACAGCCAGTGATACACAAAGTGGTTTAGCAAAAAGTGGAACTTATCAATATTATTTAAATAATGAACTAAAATACACAACGACAGATAGTAGTTATACTTATGAAGGACTAACAAGTGCAACCCCATATACTCTAAAAGTAGTTGTAACAGATAAAGTGGGAAATACAGCAGAAAAAACGACAACAGCTGAAACATTAGTAGTACCAGGAGGAACGAATAATGTTGGAATGATCTACACAGACAAAATCGGAATAAGTTTTGATACCGCAAATTGGACAGATGGTAATGTAGTTGTTACTTTAACAAATAAGACAGGAAAATCTTCCTACAAACTACAATACCAAATAAATGGAGTAGGAGATTGGAAAGATTATGATGAAACAGCTAAACCAGAGTTGACAGCCTATCAAAGCTTTATTGTTGCAAGATTGACGGATAATACAACATCAGGGCAAACAGGAAATATAGGAGAAATAGCAACAGGAAATATAATGAAAATAGATAAAACAAAACCTACCATTAGCGAGGAGACGCCATTAACGGTAACAGACTTAACAACCAATAGTATATCACTAAAAATAAAAGTAAAAGATGAACTTTCAGGATTAAGCAAAATAAAATGGTGCTATAAAAAATCAACAGATAGTGAATACAAAACAGAAGAAGATGAATATCAGACAATGAAAGGAAGCATAGCAGGAGCGACAACAGAACAAGAGAAAACAAAAATATTAAAAGGATTGACATCTGGAACAACATATAGTATATATGCAGAAGTATATGATGTAGCAGGAAATATGACGCAAAGTTCTAAGATAGAAGGACATGCACATAAATATACAGAAGGTGTATGTGAAATATGTGGTCATGATATAAGTTATTTATCTGCTAATCAAGGCTTTAACGATTGGTCTGCTTCGTTTCTTAATAACGAAGCTACCGTGTTTTATTTAAATTCGAGTGGAGCGACTTTAAATCTTTCGTATGAAGGTAACATAGGTTGCTTGGTTTATAATGTGCCTGTGAAGGTGGATAATTTGTTGGGAATTGGGTGCCGATTTTTAGCATCGTCAAACATCGAAACATCAGAACATAGGGTGACCTTAGGACTTTATTCAGACAGCGGACGGGGCAAGTACAGGAGTGTTGGAAAACGGTAAATTAGTAAAAGTTGAAAAGAGAGGCTATTTCGGTAATGAGTTTCAGGATATGAGAATGGATTTAGATGTTCAGAATTATACTGGTGTTTATTATGTGAAGATAATAGTAGACAGGACTTTTTCTACTTCCCCATATAATACGTTTTTTATGAGAAACTTAAGGGTTTTCCCAATCTATAAAGAAATGAAATAGTAACGTAAACTTATGCATTTATGTGATAAAATATACCTATAAAAGAGGGCATCCTAAAATAAAATAGGATCCCTCTTTTTTCTAATATTATTTAGCCATATATTTGATAATCAATATCTGGAAAGATGCAATCTTTTTTTGCAATATCTTTTAAGAAATCTTCATCAATATGATTATCTTTAATTTGTTCATATAGCTTAGTAAATCTTCCAATATGATCTTTAATTCTTTTTTTCGCATAATCTACCATAGTTCCATTTGTGATAATAAATAGCCAATCACTGCTTTGAGCTAATAATAGTTCTCTTGCACATTGATTCAAAGCTTTTTTCTTTAATCCTTTGGCATTTGGATATAAATTTGCTAATTCGCACATGCGGTCACCTGCTACATGAAGGTGTCTGTGGACATAATCGTTCGTTGGATTTAGCCATACTTCGCTATAACCATTTGCTCCCCAACTAGAACGACAAGGAGAAGAGACTTGCATGTTTGGATATTTGTCAATGTATTCAGAAGGTGTGATTAATTCAAAATTGCAATCATCATAGTAAATTTTTTTAAATAAAATGTATAGCCAATAAGGTCCTTCATACCACCAATGACCGTAAAGTTCAGCATCATAAGGGCAAAGAATCATGGGTGGTGTTTCCATATATTGGGTAAGATTACTGATTTGTGAAGTTCGGCTGTCTAAGAAATGACCAGCTTGTTTTTCGGCAGAATCCATCGCCCATTGTGGATTGTAATAATCTTTGAAGTCCGTATCACCAGTGATACGGTAATACTTAATTCCTGTATGAACTCTAACGCCATTGTGGGCAATATAGGGTTTGATATAATCATAATCAGCTTCATAACCGATGTCACGATAGAATTCTCTATAATTATAATCACCTGGATAGCCATTGATCGAACTCCAAACTTGCCTAGAAGATTCGATATCACGACCAAATGCCACAACTCCTTCTGGTGAAACAATAGGAGCAAAGGTACCATAGATCGGAGTAGGATTGGCATATAAAATGCCATGTGATTCTGTGATGATATAATCAATTCCGAATTCTTTCAAATACTTGTCTGCTTCTGGAACATAACCACATTCAGGTAGCCAAATACCACGAGGTTTTTTTCCAAAATACCTTTCATAAGTTTGTACACCAACAGCAATTTGAGCTTTCACTGTTTTTTCGTTCACATATAAAATAGGAAAATAACCATGAGTAGCCCCACAGGTAATAATCTCTAATACACCAATGTCTTGAAAATGCTTAAATGCTTCAATTAAATTACAATGGTATACTTCTTTAAATAAATGTAAGTCATTGGAATATCTATCTAAATAGTAATGAGAAAGTTGATTTAATCTCTCATCATTAGCCGTTCTTTTCACTTCTTTTTTCGATAATTCAATGAGCTGTTTTAAATATTTGATATATTTTCTTTGTAATAATTTATTATCTAACATAGAAAGTAAAGGAGGAGTCATTGACATGGTAATTCTAAAATTGACACCTTCATCTACTAATTTTTGAAAGTTTGTTAGTAAGGGAAGATAGGTTTCTGAAATGGCTTCATATAACCAAGATTCTTCTAAATAATCATCACTTTCTGGGTGATGAATAAAAGGAAGATGGGCATGAAGAACAAAACTTACATATCCTTTTTTTTCTTGCATTTTAATAATTCTCCTTTGTTTTGAAATGTGACAAGAGGGGCGTCCCTTTTTGTCACAAAAATAAGAAAAACATGTTTAAAGCGTATCATTTTTTGTGACAAAAAGGGACGCCCCTCTTGTCACATTTCTCCAGAAGAGGGATTGTTGATTATTTCTTCTAAAGTTTCATCTGGATAAATTTCTTTATAAAAATCATAAATATTATATATTTTTCCCATATTTCGGATAAAGGAAATAGAAGTCATAGGCTTTGATGTTTGTTTTCCTGTTTTTACATTCCTAAAATAAACCATTTTTTGGTTAGAATCTAATAAAATTCTATCATTGGGAGATTCAATTTCATTGGAAGTCGTAATGTATATATAATCTGTAGTTAATTTTTCTGTTTTTCTAATAGGACGACGTCCTAGTTCAATTCGATAATCGCATTTACTGTCTGCTACATGCAAATACCAGCTATTAGCGAAGTCATTAATTTCTACTTCAAAATTGTAACCTAAGGTATCATTATAAATGATAAGAATTGGCTTTGTGGTCGCAAAAAAATCATCGCCATATTGTTTTTCAAAGGCTTTTCTATCTTGATCAGAAATGTCCCAATAAATAAATAGATTGGTAGGTGTTTGTGCTAAAACTTTTACAATGGTTTGATTATAGCGATAGGGTAAATCGTAATATTCTACCTTATCGATTTTTTTCCTAGGAGAGGTGCTTTTTTTAGTAGTTCCGTTTTTCTTTTTAGTGGTTGCTTTTTTGGTTGTAGTTGCAGTGGTATCTGATTTCCTTTTAGAGGTAGAAACGACCTTGGTAGCATTTTTTTTGGTAGTAGTGGACTTTTGGGAACTTGCTTTTTTCTTGGTAGTGTTAGCGGTGGCAGTTTTTTTTGCTAGACTAGTGGTTGCTTTTTTTGTGGTATTTTTTTTAGCGACTTTTTCTAGTTTATTCTCATTTTCTAATTCTCTTTGTTCTTTTGTTTTTCTTGGCATTATATTCCTCCTATGTAAATCTCATACTTTCTTTCCTATCTTATACTAAAAGTAAAAGAAATTCAAGTGGATTAGATAAATCTTTTAACTTTTTATTCAAATTTCATCAAAACCCTTTCAAAAAACAACAAAATAGTATAAAATAGTAAAAAATTATATATTAGGGAGAGGAACATGAACAAAAAATGGCAAATCTATGAACCTGACGAAAACAAAATCAAAGAAATACAAGAAAAATACGAAGTAAACAAGCTACTAGCTACTATTTTAGTAAATAGAAACATAATTGAAAAAGAAAAGATTCGACTATTTTTAGAGCCAACCAGAAATGATTTTCATGACCCATTTTTAATCACAGACATGAAAAAAGCAGTAGAACGAATTATACAAGCCATTGAAAAACAAGAAAAAATCGTCATCTATGGCGATTATGATGTAGATGGAATTACCAGTATAACAGTATTAAAAAGCTTTTTACAAGAGCGAGGAATTGAAGTTGAAACCTACATTCCCAATCGATTAGAAGAAGGATATGGATTAAACAAAGAAGCAATTGGGAAAATTGTAGAAGAAGGTTGCCAATTAATGATTACCGTTGACTGTGGGATTTCATCCGTGGACGAAATTGCTTATGCTAACTCACTTGGATTAGAAACGATCATAACGGATCATCATGAACCAGGAAATGAATTACCACAAGCATGGGCAGTTGTTGATAACAAAAGAAAAGATAGCCAATATCCTTTTCGTGAATTAGCAGGCGTTGGGGTAGTTTTTAAATTGATTCAAGCGATTGGAATTACTTTAAGTCTAAAAGAAGAAGAATATCTTAAATATTTGGATATCGTATGTGTGGGAACCATATCAGATATTGTTCCTTTAGTGGATGAAAATAGAGTAATTGCCAAGCTTGGACTTATGTTGATCCGCCAAACCAAAAATATTGGATTACGTTCTATTATTCATTCATCTGGTTATACCAAAATAGATTCCAATAGTATTTCTTTTGGCATTGCCCCTAGAATCAATGCTTGCGGAAGAATGGGAAAAGCAGAAGAAGCTTTGGAATTATTGTTATCGAAAAATATCTATCATGTAAATGAATTAACCAAACAATTAAATGAACATAATCGATTAAGGCAAGAAACGGAAAAAAGTATTTTTGAAAATGCAGTCAAGAGAATTGAAGAACAACATTTGGATCAGGGAAATAGCATTATTGTAGGAGGAGAAAATTGGCATCATGGTGTCATTGGAATTGTATCTTCTAAAATTACAGAAATGTACTTTAAACCAAGTATTTTATTGAGTTTTGAAGAAGATGGAATAGGAAAAGGTTCTGGTAGAAGCATTCCGGGATTTGACCTACACGATGCTTTAACACAATGTAGTGATACCATTGAAAAATTTGGTGGTCATAGTATGGCAGTTGGCATAACAGTGCGAAAAGAGAATTTTTTAGCTTTTCGAGAAAAGTTTGAACAAATTGCCTCAAAAGCACATATTGATGAAATTATGCCAGTGATTCAGGTGGATAGCAAAATTGATGTAAAAGATATTAGCAAAGAAATGGTAGAAAGCTTAAAACAGTTGGAACCTTTTGGCGAAGGAAATCGTATGCCAGTTTTTGTGTTTAGAAATTTAAAAATTGATTCGATTCGAGCTTTATCAGAAGGGAAACATCTAAAATTAACGCTAAAGGATAATAATACGATGATCAGTGCGATTGGATTTAATTTAGGACATCTAGCCGAAGAGTACAGAATTGGTGATAAAATTGATGTGGTTGGTGTGTTAGAGATTAATAGTTTTAATGGTGTGGATAGTTTGCAAATTAATATGAAGGATGTTATGAGATCTTTATAATAAATTTTTAAAGTAAGAAGTAAAAGGGAGGCTTGATTGTGCAAGAGGAGAAAGAGATAACGATACAAGATGTAATTCGTAAAAGAAAACAACATACTAGAAAAGTAGATACAAAATTAATTTTAAAAGCATATGAATATGCTTATTTTCAACATGGTGATCAATGCAGGCAATCTGGCGAACCCTATATTATCCATCCTCTTAATGTGGCGTACATTTTAGCTGACATTGGATTAGATGATAGTACAATATGTGCAGCCCTTTTACATGATGTAGTAGAAGATACCGAAATGACAGATCAAGATATTAGACAAGAATTTGGTATCGAAATTGCAGAGATGGTGGAAGGAGTTACCAAACTAGGAACCATGCAATTTGCTTCTATGGAAGAACAACAAGTAGAAGATTACAGAAAGATGTTTTTAGCCATGGGAAAGGACATTCGAGTCATTCTAATCAAATTAGCAGATCGACTTCATAATATGAGGACACTAAAATATTTAAAAAGAGACAGACAAATAGCCAATGCCAAAGAAACCATGGAGTTATATGCACCATTGGCAAATCGTTTAGGATTGTATTCTATCAAATGGGAATTAGAAGATTTAGGTTTCAAATATTTGGAGCCAGAAGCATATCATGATTTAGTAGAAGGAATCAACAAAAAGAGAGAAGAAAGACTGAAATTTATTGAAAAAATTATGGACGATATTCATGTCGAATTAAAGAAACAAAAAATTGATGCAGAAGTAACAGGAAGAGCCAAACATCTATATAGTATCTATCGAAAGATGAAACGAGACAATAAGACCTTAGATCAGATTTATGATTTATTTGCTTTGCGTATTTTAGTCCATTCGATTAAAGATTGTTATGCCGCATTAGGGATTGTGCATGAAATGTATAATCCGATGCCAGGAAGGTTTAAAGACTATATAGCTGTACCAAAACCAAACATGTATCAATCCATTCACACTACTTTGGTGGGAGACAAAGGAACACCATTTGAAGTACAAATTCGTACTTGGGATATGCACCGAGTAGCAGAGTTTGGTATTGCAGCACATTGGGCCTACAAAGAAGCAAATTATTTTGGGGAGAAAAAAGTAGTAAAAGTAGAAGAAGATAAATTAGCTTGGCTAAGAGAGACCCTAGAATGGCAAAAGGAAATGCAAGATCCGCAAGAATTTTTGACTACGTTAAAAACAGAATTATTTGAAGATGAAGTATATGTGTTTACGCCAAAAGGTGCCATAAAAGCATTGCCAAAAGGGGCTACGCCAATTGATTTTGCCTATATGATCCATGCTGAAATTGGTCATCATATGACAGGTTGCAAAATTAATAGCAAAATGATGCCAATTATTACGCCTCTAAAAAGTGGTGATATTGTTGAAATTATTACTTCTGACAATTCCAAAGGACCAAGTAGAGATTGGCTGAAATTTGTTAAAAGTACTAGTGCTAAAAATAAAATTTTAGGTTGGTTTAAAAAGGAACAAAAGGCTGAAAACATTGAAAAAGGAAAAGACTTAATCGAAAAAGAATTAAAAAGAATTGGATTTTCTCATTCCGATCTATTCAAAACAGAATATATAGAACCTATGTTAGATAAATATAAATATAAAAATTTAGATGATATGTATGCTGCTGTTGGATTTGGGGCGAATTCATCTGTAAAAGTAATTGCTAGAATGTTACAAGAATATCGAAAAGAACATGAAGAGGAAAATATTGAAGCAAAAATAGAAGAACTAGCCAAAGCAAGACAGAAACGTCCAAAACCATCTGATACAGGAATTATCGTAAAGGGAATTGATAATTGTCTTGTTAAATTGTCAAAATGTTGTAATCCACTTCCAGGTGACGAGATTGTAGGCTATATTACAAAAGGAAGAGGTGTATCAGTCCATAGAAAGGATTGCATCAATGTCAAGGATTTATTATCAGAAGAAAATAGAATGATTGATGTGGAATGGTATGAGGAAAATCAATCTTCTTATCAAGTGGATATAGAGATTTATTCCAATGACAGAAAAGGCTTGTTGATGGATATTTTAAAAGAAATTGGAACAACCAAAGCAAAAATTCTTGGAGTCAACACAAAAACAACCAAGGAAAGAATTGCTATTATGGAAATTACACTGGAAATTGAAAATTTGGAAGAATTAAACAAAGCTCAAATAGCAGTAAGAAAAGTAAATAGTGTATATGAAGTAAGAAGAAAAAAATAGGTGCAATGGGGACGTTTCTTTTTGCACATGGGTGGCCCATAACAATACCCGAAAACAGGACCCTTTATGGCTTTTGTTTAAGAATTTGTAAAACTATTTCAGTCGCATTCGTCATTTATGCCAAAAGGGTAAAAGGTTCCCCCAAAGCTAAGGATAGTAGCCACCCATGTGCAAAAAGAAACGTCCCCATTGCACCTAGGAAGGAGAAAAAAATGAAATTAAAGGAACTAAAGATTGACACTTGGATTGGAGATCCAACCAATTGTTATATTGTAGTAGATGAAGAGTCAAAGGAAACCATGGTGATTGATCCAGCAGGTGATGTGGATCAGATTGAAGAGTTAATTCGTATTCTGGAGGGAAACTTAAAATATATTTATTTGACGCATTGTCATGGAGATCATATATTAGGAGTGACAGAGCTAAAGAATCGATGTGGTGGAAAGATTTTAATTCACAGAGAAGATAGTGAAGGTCTCAATGATCCTAATATTAATTTGACGCCTTATATTGGGGTGGGAGAGATTGAGTTAGAGGCAGATTCGAGAATAGATGGTGGGGATTTAATTCATCTAGGAAATATAGAGTTTAAGGTTCTTCATACACCAGGTCATACGAAAGGAAGTACGAGTCTTTATTGTGAAAAAGAAAGTTGCCTATTTTCTGGTGATACGATATTTAGAGGCACTTGGGGGAGAACGGATTTGCCTACTTCTAGTAGAGAGGATATTATGATGGCAATTGAAGAAAAGATTATGGTTTTACCAGATGAGACAATTGTTTATCCAGGTCATGGTATGATGGCTATGCTAAAGGATGAAAAACCAATTTATTTGGAATTAAAGCCTAAATTGTTTTAAACCTCTTGAAAATACTGGCGTTGAAATTTTTTCAATGCCTCTCAATCAAAATAGAAAAAGAAAGAAGAGATAAAAATGAATCAAACAGAACCAAGAACATTAGCAGGATTTATGGAATTATTACCAAATGAACAAATCCTATTTGAGCAAATGAAACAAACCATAGAGAAAACCTATCAAAAATTTGGCTTTTTGCCATTGGATACGCCAATTATAGAACTATCTGAAGTATTATTAGCCAAAGCGGGAGGAGAAACGGAAAAGCAAATCTATCGATTTAATAAAGGAGAAACCGATTTATCCTTACGATTTGACTTAACCGTTCCTCTTTCTAAATATGTTGCCAAAAACTATGGAAATCTAAGCTTTCCCTTTAGAAGATATCAAATTGGAAAAGTATATCGTGGAGAAAGAACACAAAAAGGTAGATTTCGTGAATTTTATCAATGTGACATTGATGTCATTGGAGATGGCGAGCTAGATATCATCAATGATGCAGAACTTCCAAGTATTATTTATACCATCTTCAAAGAGTTAGGGTTTGACAATTTTACGATTTGTATCAATAATCGTAAAATATTAAATGGTTTATTTGAAAGTTTAGGACAAAAAGAAAATGCAGTTGAAATTTTAAGAGTGATTGACAAAATTGATAAAATAGGAAAAGACACTGTGATCGAAGAATTAGCAAAGTTACAGGTACAAAAAGCAGAAATTCAAAAAATCATGGACTTTATAGCCATAGAAGGAACTTCTGATGAGAAAATCATCCAATTAGAAAATTTAGGGATTCAAAATGATGTGTATGCCAAAGGAGTAGAAGAATTAAAACAAGTTGTCAAAAATATTCGATTATTTGGTGTTCCAGATAGCAATTTTAAAGTAGATTTAACCATTGCAAGAGGCTTGGATTATTACACAGGAACAGTTTATGAAACCTTTTTAAATGATTATAGAGAAGTTGGTAGTGTGTGTTCTGGTGGAAGATACGAGAATTTAGCAGAATATTATACCGATAAAAAATTACCAGGTGTTGGAATTTCCATTGGATTAACACGATTATTCTATAAATTAAATGAACTAAATTTAATCAAAGCAGAACAAAGATCAGTTTCAGAAGTGTTGATTATCCCAATGATAGAGGATTTAGAACAACCCATTAAATTGGCAACTGAATTAAGAAACCTTGGTGTAAATACAGAAGTGTATTTAAATGATAAAAAGCTAAAGGCTAAGTTTAAATATGCGGATAAGTTGAAAATTCCTTATGTGGTTGTGATTGGAGAAGATGAGATTGCTACCCATACAGCGAATGTTAAAAATATGGCGACAGGAGAGGAAAAGAAGGTGGCATTAATAGCAAGTGAAATTTGTAAAATTACGAATTCTATTTATAAAGCAAAGTAATTTTTTTACCATTTTTCTCAATAAAACCTTCTTCTTTCAAAAGCTTTAACTCTCGCATCATAGCACTTCGATCCACACTTAAATAATCTGCTAAATCAGTCAAAGAAAAAGGTAAAGAAAAAGTTTTACTTAAACTTCTAGTAGAGAGCATAGAAAAATAACCAATCAATTTGTCACGAGTTGATCTTTTAGTAAGTAATTCAATTCTCATATTTAAATCTGTAACCTTACTCAAGATCAATTCTGGCAAATCTTCTGCCAATTCTTGATGAAACTTACAAGTAGTTCTGCATTTCGTATGAATATCATTATAACTATAAATAAGAACTTCGCATTTTTCGCGTGCTTCCACCAATAATTCATTATTGGTTGTGATCGTATAAAACACTTCACCAAAAACATCGTTTTTAGAAAAATGTTCAACAATCGTTCTATTACCATTTAAGTCATAACGAACCAAGTCTGCATTTCCACTGATTAAAATGCAAAATTGATTTCTTTTTTTTATATAACTGGTAATTACTTCATTTTTAGAAAAGGTTTTCTTTTGTATTCTGTGACAACTATTTTCAAATTTATTGATAAATTCGTTTATGTTAAAATTAATATCCATTTTTATTTTCTCCTCTTACATTTCTAGGTATAAGCACTTTTATTATAGCAAAAAAAGGTTGCAAATGCAACAATGTGCAATGGGTGTGCAAAAAGAAACGTCCCCATTGCACATGTAACGAAATTGTAATATAAATGTAATATTCGACACAAACTTACATCAAAGCTCATTTAGCAAATGGAAAAGTATGTTAGTTGCTTTTGCAACAGAAAACGAAAAATCTTTTTATATAATAAGAATATCAGTATAGACTGTAAGGAAGGAATGAAAGTAAAATGAAAATTATTAAGAGAGATGGAAGGGCAGTTGATTACGATCGAGAAAAAATAAAAGTTGCGATTGAGAAAGCGAATAAAGAAGTAAGACCAAAAAAAAGAGCAAGTAAAGAAGATATTAAAAATATTATTGAATATATTGAAGAGTTGAATAAGAAAAGAATGTTAGTAGAGGACATTCAAGATCTTATTGAAGAAAAATTGATGGAAATTGGAAAATACGAATTATCTAAAAAGTATATTGTATATCGCTATACCAGAGCTTTAGTAAGAAAGCAAAACACAACCGATGAGTCGATTCTTGGTTTACTTAGAAATGAAAACAAAGAATTAGCAGAAGAAAATTCTAACAAAAATACGCTATTAGCTTCAACCCAAAGAGATTACATAGCGGGAGAAGTATCCAGAGATTTAACGAAAAGATTATTATTGCCAGAAAAGATCGTGAAAGCAGATGAAGATGGTGTTTTACATTTTCATGATGCGGATTATTTTGTGCAACCAATTTTTAATTGCTGTTTAATCAATATAGCAGATATGCTAGACAATGGAACAGTTATGAATGGAAAGATGATTGAAACACCAAAAAGTTTTCAAGTAGCTTGTACTATAACGACACAAATTATTGCAGCAGTAGCAAGTAATCAATATGGAGGACAATCTGTTGATTTAATCCATTTAGGAAAATATCTAAGAAAAAGCTATGATAAATTTAAAGAAGAAATGCAAGAAAAATATAAAGGGAAAATACCAGAGGAAACACTAGAAGATCTTATACAAGATCGACTAAAAGCAGAACTAAAAGCGGGAGTGCAGACGATTCAATATCAAATTAATACATTAATGACAACCAATGGACAATCACCATTTGTAACATTATTTTTACATTTAGAAAAAGATGATCCTTATATCAAAGAAAATGCGATGATTATTGAAGAAGTGATTCAGCAAAGATGGCAGGGAATTAAAAATAATAAAGGTGTTTATGTTACACCAGCTTTCCCAAAATTAGTTTATGTGCTAGATGAATGCAATAATTTGACAGGGGGCGAGTATGATTATTTGACTAAATTGGCTGTGAAGTGTTCGGCTAAAAGAATGTACCCAGATTATATTTCTGCTAAAAAAATGCGTGAAAATTATGAGGGAAATGTCTTTAGTCCAATGGGATGTCGAAGCTTTTTGTCACCTTGGAAAGATGAAAAGGGAAACTACCAATTTGAAGGAAGATTTAATCAAGGTGTGGTAAGTATTAATTTACCACAAGTCGGAATTGTGGCAGATGGCGACGAAGAAAAATTTTGGAAGGAATTAGAGGAAAGACTGGAATTGTGTAAAGAAGCTTTAATGTGTAGACATTATGCACTATTAGGAACGAAATCAGATATTAGTCCCATCCATTGGCAATATGGAGCCATTGCTCGTCTAGAAAAAGGGCAGACCATAGATTCACTACTATATGGAGGCTATTCAACGATTTCTTTAGGTTATATTGGGCTATATGAAGTAACCAAGTTAATGACGGGGGAATCTCAAACCACAGAAAAGGGACATCAATTTGCTCAAAAGTTGATGAAATATTTAAGGGCAACAACTGACAAATGGAAGAAAGAAACCAATATTGGATTTGCTTTGTATGGTACCCCAGCAGAAAGTTTATGCTATAAGTTTGCCAGAATTGATAAAGAAAAATTCGGCACGATTAAAGATGTGACAGATAAAGGATATTATACCAATTCTTATCATGTTGATGTAAGGGAAGAGATAAATGCTTTTGATAAATTAACATTTGAAAGTGAGTTCCAGAAAATATCATCTGGAGGGTCTATTTCATATATTGAAATTCCAAATATGAATAAAAATTTAGAAGCTTTAGAAACCGTTGTGAAATTTATCTATGATAACATTCAATATGCGGAGTTTAATACCAAATCAGATTTTTGCCATGAATGTGGATTTGATGGAGAAATCATAATTAATAAGGACAATGAATGGCAATGCCCAAATTGTGGTAATAAAGATCATAACAAAATGACAGTGGTACGCAGAACGTGTGGCTACCTAGGAGAGAATTTCTGGAATGTGGGAAAGACAAAGGAGATCAAGCAAAGGGTGATGCATTTGTAAAATGTCCCCACTGGTTCCGGGATCAAGTGGGGACATCATAACTATAATTTATTAAAAAATGATATTAATTATTTAAATTAGTAGAAAAATTTTAAAATTTAGTATATAATGCCTTTAGAGTAATAACACTTTGAAGGTATTAGTATGAATAATGAATATTTGATAAAAATAGACGAACCAAGAATTCAAGAAACATGTGATGCGTATTTTAAGTGGAAAGATTTAAATACATATGTAAAAAGCCTTGTATCAAGAGGAATTAATATGCCAGATGCAATAAGTGAGCCTATGGGGTGCTATTGCCTGAATCTTCTTTGGAATAAAAGTTCAGGGGGCGATGCTAAAACTCTTGATGGTAAAAAAATAGAATTTAAAGCGACAAGTAATTATGAATATGATTTAAGTAGTTTTGGTCCTAAATGTGATTTTGATGATTTAGTATTTTTAAGATTTGATTTAGACTTAAATATGTTGTTTGTATATGATACAGGTGTTAATTCAGAAGAACTAAAGAAACTTCCTGTATCAAAAACAGCAAAAGTAGGCGATTATCAGAAAGCTGGTAAGAGACCACATTTAAGTATAATTCAATCAATAATTAAAGCAAGAAAACTAGAACCTACAGTAACATTTAATATCAGAAGAGGAATAATAGTTGAAAAAGTATGAAAGGCAGAGTGTTAATTACTCTGTTATTATAACAAATAAAATTGCGGCGTGTCGCAAGAGAAGGAGAGAAACTTTATGTATAAAATTTGTAGCCTTTTTGCTGGTGTGGGAGGAATAGATTTAGGATTTTTACAAACCAATAAATGTGAGATAACATATGCTAATGAATTGGATCCATATGCGGTAGAAACTTATGAAAAGAATTTTGATCATAAAGTTGACTGCCGAGATATTCATGATGTAAAAATAAATGAAATTCCAAAGTTTGATATTATGGTAGGAGGATTTCCTTGTACTTCTTTTTCAGTAGCTGGATATAGAAAGGGCTTTGAAGATGATAGAACAGGAGATTTATTCTTTGAAATGGAGAGAATATTTAAGGAAAGAAAACCAAGGGTTATATTTTTGGAAAATGTTAAAAACTTAGTTGGTCATGATAAAGGTAATACATTTAAAATTATCATTCAGAAATTAGAAGAAGCGGGGTATAAAGACAAAATAAAATGCCAAGTATTGAATGCTTGTGAATATGGAAATATACCACAAAATAGAGAAAGAATTTATATTGTGGCTTTTAAGAATAAGGAAGATTTTGATAGATTTCAGATGCCAATGCCAACTACATTAGATAAAAATATAAAAGATATTTTTAATTTTGATACGAAGGTTGAGGATAAGTATTATTATACAGAGGGAAGATATAAAGGAAATATATACCAACTATTAATAGAAGAGATGGATGATGATAATACTGTATATCAGTGGAGAAGAAGATATGTGAGAAAAAACCAAAGTAATTTAGTTCCAACATTAACTGCTAATATGGGAGAAGGAGGACACAATGTGCCACTCATCAAAACCAAGTTTGGAATAAGAAAATTGACACCAAAAGAATGTTTCTATGCACAAGGTTATCCAAAGGATTACGAATTACCAACAGATATGGCAGACAGCAAGTTATATAAGCAAGCAGGAAATAGTGTTGTTGTACCTGTTATTAATAGAATTGCTGAAAACATAACAAAAGCTTTAAAATAAAAATGTAAAATATAAAAGGAGAGGATGAAAATAGAAAGAGAAGAGATTATAAAATACGGTTTAGAACTACCCAATACATATGAAGATTATCCTTTTCCAAACGATGATTTTTCTGTGACGATGAAACATCTTAGTAATAATAAATGGTTTGCTTTAATTATGAAAGTAAATAATCAGCTATATCTTAATGTAAAGACGGAACCAGAGTATTCAGAATTACTAAGGAATACCTATGACTATATTATTCCTGCTTATCATATGAATAAACAACATTGGAATACAATTATTATAGATGAAAAGGTAGATAGCGAGCTAGTGAAAGAATTAGTGGAACAAAGTTATGAATTGACAAAGAAATAAGCATATTTTAAGGCAGGAATATAGAAAAAAACCTCTTCTTGATAAACCTTCTTGGTTTAACTAGGAAGCGGTTCTTTTGGTTTCTATGATTCTTTTGGCTTTAGAAAAGTATGTAATAGTTGTTCTCTACACTTATTCTCAAATTCATCATTTAAAGGTGCTAAAGTGATATCTTCCTCATATTTTCGAGCAAGGCAATACTGAATAATAAAATCAGCAAGTTCAGGATTTTTAGAAAGTAGGGGACCATGTAAATAAGTTGCAATCACATTATTTTGAAAAAATCCTTCCCCGAGAATCTTCAAAGTGATTACCATTTCCTGCTAACACAGTTCCAAAAGGAGTAGTAATATCAAAGGTTTGTCCACCATGATTTTCAAAACCAATAATTTTTGTTTTTTTGCCATTTAATTCTGCCTCAATTACAATATTTCCAATACATCTTTTTTTCCTATCATTTATAGCTTCTGTATAATAATCAAAAATTTCTAACCCAGGAATAATATTTCCCTCTACACCTTTATAGTATTTACCAAATAGCTGATAAGAACCACAAATCAACAAGAAAAAGACGCCACAATCAATTGCTTCTTGAATAGAATCTTTATATTGAATTAAATCTTGTGCCAAAATACCTTGTTCTTGGTCAGCACCTCCACCAGCAAAAACTAAATCATAGCTTTTAAAATCGGGAGGAGGATCACCAATGGAATAAGTTTCAATCACGGCTTGAAATCCACGTTGTTCTAAACGATAACGTAAAACTTGAATATTTCCAAAATCTCCATACAATTCTAAAATATCTGGATATAAATATAGTATTTTTAACTCTTTCATCATTTCTCCTTTTTAGAGACAGATTTGTGACAAGAGGGTCGTCCCTTTTTGTCACACAAAGGGCCGACCCTCTTGTCACCAATCTGTCTCTCTTTCATTTTAGTTTTAAAATTTCATTTCTAGTTGGTTGTAAAGAAGTATAGTTAGCAATAACATATTTTTTGACATCGGTTTGATAAAATCTTTCTACTGCTTCATGCAAGTCCAAATAGGGCTCAATTTGTTCAATAGGAAATCCAGCTGTTTTAATACGAATAGCGATGTCATAGGCACGAGTTCCTGAGGTAACAATTCTTGTTACTTGATTTAAAGTGTCAAAGTTGATATCCCAAATCCAAGATACATCATGTCCGTCTGCGAGATTATCGTTTAGGACAAATAATAATTCTTTTTCTTCTTCATCTTCATTTAGAATTCTTAGACTGACATTGCAACCAGTTGGGTTTTTGGCTAGATTGATAATGGTTGGAATGCCTTTTATTTCAAGTTCTTCTAATCGACCATTGTTTAGGACAAAAGTGGATAATGCTTTTTGTATGATTTCTGTATCGATGTTGTATAAGTTAGCACAAGTAATAACTGCGACAAAATTATAAATGTTATAGATACTATTAAATTTAGTTCGATAGGTAGTGCCATTAACCGTAAAGGTTCGATTTTTTAAATCAACTTGGGTGGCTAGTTTATAAATTTCATTGTCTCCATAGTTACAATTGGGACATTTGAATTTTCCAATATGAGAATATTGATAATATTCATACGCAAGGCGTGTGTTACAGAAAGGACAGAATTTTCCTTCGCCAGCTTCTTTCATGTCATCTGTGGCGTAGTCGTATTTTTCAACACTAAAATAATAAATATTATGATTTTCTGGATTAGCTTGTCCTAGCCTTGCTACATTTGGATCATCGTTGTTCAATACTAAATTTCCTGTATAGGTTTTTAGAAATTCTTGAATTCTTAAAATAAGAGATTCTACTTCACCATTTCGATCTAATTGATCACGGAAGAAATCAAGAACGACTAATGTGTCTAATTTTAAATCTTTAAAAATGACTGGTACATAGCCTTCATCTACTTCAAATACTAAATAATCGGCTTTTATTTTACCTGTTAAAGAACAATTTTTTAAAAGGGTTGATAAGATACCAGTTTCCATATTGTTCCCTTCGATATTACTGATGACTTTTTTGCCAGCCGTTTGAAATACATGTCCAATCGCATTGTTTGTCATGGTTTTACCGTTTGTGGCTGTTACCGCTATTATGGGACAATCCATTTTGAAATATTGAAAGATTTGTGGATTCCAATCATAGGCTATTTTTCCTAAAAAGTTACCACCATTTTTGCCTGCTATTTTTAATCCAAAATGTAAGATTTTCATGGCTAATACAATAAAAAAGTTTTTCATGTTTCTGTTTCCTTTCGCAAGGCACTAATTTGCTGGAAAATATTGTGATTTTTTTTCAGCTTAGTTTCCTTTGATTTGGTAATATTATATCATAAGAAAAAAAAATCAACAACTAATATTTTTTTAAGTTTGCTCTCTTATCATACCCCATAGTACTCCTATATATAGAATAAATAATGAATGTGACCGAAATAAAATTTCTTGTTTTATGTAGGAAGCCGAATTATTTATTCTATATATAGGAGTACTATGGGGGATGATATAGAGAAGCAAATTTAAAAATATTATGGCATATTACTTAGAAATGTGTTATATTAGAAAACAAGTAAAGGAGGAAAAAAATGGTATATCTCATTACCTTTTTAGAAGGATTCATATCTTTTATATCACCCTGTATGTTGCCAATGATACCAATTTATATAACCTATTTTGCAGGAGATGCCAACCAAAAGAACAACACCGTAATAAACGCCATAGCATTTGCGTTAGGCTTTACGACTATTTTTTGTATATTAGGAGTATTTGCGGGGACAATAGGAGGGTTATTAAAAGAACATCAAACAATGGTGAATATCATTTGTGGAATCATTGTAATACTATTTGGACTGAATTACCTAGAATTCATAAATCTAAAAATATTCCAAGGAACCAATGCTAAAAAGCAAAAAGTAGTAGGAATTTTTTCGGCATTCGTATTTGGAGTTATATTTTCAATCAATTTAACGCCATGTATCGGTGCCTTTTTAGGATCTGCTTTAATGATGGCTTCTGTTTCAGGAACTGTTTTGAAAGGGGTTTCGTTACTTTTTGTATATTCATTAGGATTAGGAATTCCCATCGTAATTTCAGCAATCTTAATAAAAAAATTGAATTCTGTATTTGAATTCATAAAAAAACATTATAAAGTAATTAATAATGTATGTGGCATATTTTTAATTTTCATTGGAATAACAATGATTTTTGGCATCATGGGGCATTTTTTACATTCTTTGATATAAGGAGGGGCAAATGAAAAAATATATAAAAGTAATAATTTATTTAGTAAGCTTTGGAATCATTATCGTGTTAGGCATGGTGGGATATAATTTTTTAAGTAACAATTACCAACCACAAGAAAGGAAGGCAGAAGCGAAAGAAAGTAATCTAAAAAAAGCGAGTGATTTTGAAGTATTTAATAGACAAGGTGAAAAAGTTAAGTTATCAGATTTTTTAGGAAAACCAATCATTGTGAATTTTTGGGCAACTTGGTGTGGACCTTGTAAAATAGAATTGCCAGAATTCGATGAGGCATATAAAAAGAATAAGGATGAAATAGAATTTTTAATGGTGAATTTGACAGATGGTTATCAGGAAACAGAAGAAAGTGTTACAGAATTTGTAAAACAAAATAACTATGAAGTTCCATTGTATTTTGATACCGAATATAGTGCTACCAATACTTATAGGATTTATTCAATTCCTCAAACTTTATTCATTAATAAAGAGGGAAATATGGTAAAGTCACATATAGGAATGATAGATAAAGAAAGTTTAGAAAAGTATATAGAAAAATTAAAGCAATAGTGACAATAATCGACAGTGTTTTTTTGGCAATATTTTTGCTATAATACAAGAAAAAGGAGAGGAATATAATAAATGCCAAAAAAATATTTAGAAAAAAATGTATTAGATGCAGCAATAGAAAGATTAGAAATTGTTTTTAATGAATTTGAAAATATTTATTTTTGTGTCAGTGGAGGAAAAGATAGTTCTGTTATGGTGCAACTTGCCAATATCGTGGCCAAAAGAATGAATAAAAAGTTTGATGTGTTATATATAGATTTTGAAGCACAGTATAAGAAAACGATTGAACATATCTATGAATTAAAGACCTTATCACAAATCAGAGACTTTTATCATATAGCACTTCCTATGGCGTTAAGAAATGCTGTATCTGTATTACAACCCAAATGGATTTGCTGGGAGGAAGAAAGCAAGCATTTATGGGTTAGGGATATGCCACAAGATAGTATCAATATAAGTAATTGCCCATTTGAATGGTTTACCAAAGGAGAAGAATTTGAAGAGTTTATATTGCAGTTTGCAGACTGGTATCAAAAAAAGTATCATACGAAAGTAGCTTGTGGAGTAGGAATTAGAACAGATGAAAGTATCAATCGATTTAGAACGATTGCATTTCAGGATAAAAAGATAACTTATCAAAATTACAATTGGACCACAAAAGTAACCATACATGAAAAACATATAGAGGTATATAATTTTTACCCAATATATGATTGGCGAGTAGAAGATATTTGGGGAGCAGTCAGTAAATTAGACTTGAAATTCAATTACATTTATGAATTAATGTATAAAAATGGATTAAGTATTTATGAACAAAGACTTTGTCAACCCTATGGTGATGACCAAAGAAATGGATTAGATCAATTTAAGGCATTAGAATATGATACTTGGAGCAAGGTATTAAATCGCGTAAATGGCGTTAATTTTGGAAATATATATTGTAAAACAACGGCTTTAGGAAATATAAAATCTACCAAACCAGACTTTATGTCTTGGCAACAATATAGCATATTTTTATTAGAAAGCATCGGAATATATAATGAAGATTTAATGTTGCATTATTATAAGAAAATAGAAAAATTTATATTATGGCATAAAGAGCGAGAAGGAGTAGATGTTCAAGATATTCCAGAAACGGCTGACACGAAACTAGAAAATCAGAAAAAAGCAATTTCATGGCGAAGAATTGCAAGAGCCATTGAAAAAAATGATTTTTATTTAAAAAAATTATCATTTGGACAAACTAAAACAGATAATGAAATGTTGCAAAAGTTAACACACAAATGGGATAATTTATTAAATAAAACTACTAAAACAGATGATAAAACACTAATAAAAATGATTCAAAATATGGATGAAGATAAGTAAAAATAGTAGAAATATGATTCGATTAGAATTTTTTATATGATAGAAAAATTCTACACAGCATACTTTATCTGTAATCGCTAAAGTTCAACAGCTAAGATAAATATGGGAATTTATAGAATTTCTTGCGGTTGCCACCGCTTTGATTTCTTAGCTGTATGAACAGGAGTGAATTACAGATAAGTTATGTGTTAGAAAATTTTTAAAATAGTAGCTAATTTCTTAACTTTTGTGAAATGTTTGTGAAAATGATTGACTTTTTGAAAGTTATATTTTAAGATAGCTATATCGTTAATTGCTAGTATTGCTTCAGTTTGATCCAAAACAGAGAGATCAAAATTTTAATTCTAAAAAATTTCCAAGAAAATAAAAAATAATATATTAAACTTTCACATAAGAAAACAAATCATAATGCTGACCAGTAATCAATGTAACAATAACATTCGTTTTACCACAAAATAAATATTGACAATCCAATAAAAATATTATACAATACAGAAAGAAGGGATTCATTGAAATTTATCACGTATCAACAATATATTGATTACTTAAAAAGTAATAGAAATATGAAATTGAGAGAGAAAGATGTTACTTACAAAATTTTTAATTTACCAGAAAATCAAATTTATAGTCAAAAGAGAGTACAGGAAATTGACAAAAAACATGACAAAATGTTTCGCCATATCTTGAGTAGAAAAAAAGAAATGACTAATTTTTTAAACGAATTTCTGGCACTCAAAGAAAAAATAAAGCTAGAACAACTATTACAATGTAATACGGATTTCATAACGAAACAGTATAAAGAGAAACATTCGGATCTTATTTATAAATTAAAACATAAGCCAGTTTATTTTTTAGTGGAACATCAAAGTACCATAGATCCAGATATGCCATTAAGAATATGGGAATATGTAGGCGAAATAATCCGAAAAGAAAGTATCATACAAAAAACCTATTTGAGAAAAGATAAAGTATATCCAGTGGTAGTGCCAATTATCATTTATACAGGATTTCAAAGATGGTCTCTCAAAACAAATTTTGCACAAAATCAGTATTCGTCACAAAATTATAAAGATTATGAAATTAGTTTGGAATATAATTTAATAGCAGTACAGGATTATACATTAGAAGAATTATTACAGAAAAAAACTTTATTTGGTAGTATTATGATCCTAGAAAAGTGCAAAGGAGTACAAGAACTAAATGTACATATCAATAAAATAATAGAGGAGATAAATGACCCAAAAGATTTGGAAGCTTTAGCAGAAATAATTACGAATATTATCGTGTTTCGTATTGGTCAGGAAAAGGCAAATGAGATATTAGAAAAAATAAGAAGAAAGGAGGAATTGGGTATGAGTCCAGTAACTAAAATGCTACTTGATTTAGAATATAAAAATTGGAAAAAAGGCGTTAAAGAGGGCGAAGCAAAAGGTAAAGAAAAACGGAATTATGAAAACGATTAAAAATATGCTACAAAATGGCGAAACAGAAGAAAAAATCATGAAATATACAGAGATTAGCCAAGAGGAACTAGATAAGATAAAAGCACAAATCATTTCTTCTTAATGCTATTTCGATTTTTGCAAGTTTCCCCTTAGGGCACAAATGTGAATTCCTATATTTAGAATAAATAATGAATGCGACTGAAATAAAATTAAAAATTCTTAAATTATTTTTTGGAAAGAGTTCATCTATTGATGGAAGGGTGCCAAAAAATAATCTTAGAATTTCTTGTTTTATGTAGGAATCCGAATTATTTATGAAAAATATAGGAATTCACATTTGTGCCCTAAGGGGAGACTTGCAAAAATCGAAACTTAAAGTATTGTAAAATAAAGAAAAGTATAGTAGAATTAAGCCAGAAGTGAAGACGAAAATAACAAATTTTTTGACCCAATTTGTAGCAAGAAAGGAACAAGGCGAAAAATGAGATATCAAAATACAAATAAAATACAAAACATAAAATTAAACCAAGACAATTATTATGTAGTATTAGATTTTGATGGAACCATAACTAGTGCAGAAAGTATGGATTCTTGGATAGCCATCATAGACTTTGAAATCTATGGAGAAGAATGTAAAAAAGAAATTGAAAACTTAAATGGCAAATACAAACCCATAGAATCAGATTATGGTTTAGATTATGAAATAAAAAAACAACATATGGCAGACTGGTATCAAAAAAGTATGAATCTTTTATATAAATATCAATTAACGTATGCTAAACTACAAAAAGCACTTCAAAAAGAAAAGTTAAAACTTAGGAAGGGGGCAAGAGAATTTTTAAAAGGCTTACATGAGAAAAATATACCAGTGATTATTTTGTCAGCTGGCATCGGAAATACCATAGAAGAATTCTTGCAGAAACAAGAATGTTATTACGATAATATGTATATCATTAGTAATTTTATTGAATTTAAACAAGACAAAATGCAAAAATTTGATGGTACGATTATTCATTCTATGAATAAAAAAATAGAAGGTTTTTTGCCAGAAATATGGCAAAATGCAATCTGCCAAAAACAATATGCAATATTATGTGGTGATATCATAGATGATATACAAATGGTAAAAAAAGAAGATTTGGAAAAAACGATAACAATAGGATTTTTAAACAATGGCACAGATGAAAATCGAAAGCGTCATAATCAAAATTATGATTTTGTATTAACAGAACAAGAGGCTTGTTTTCAAGAAGTAGAGAAGATTATAGAAGAAAGAAGGAAAATGTAAAATGAGGAAATTTGGAAATATATTATGGGGAATTGTATTAATTGTGGTAGGTGTTATTTTTGGACTAAACGCAGTTGGATTAACGCACATTAATATATTCTTTAGAGGTTGGTGGACATTATTTATTATTGTACCAAGCTTTATTGAATTATTTAGAAGCACCAATAAGATGTGGAGTATCATTTGGTTCGTAATAGGAATTGTATTACTACTATGTGCACAAAATATTTTATCTTTTAGCTTAATTGGAAAATTGATCTTTCCATTTATTCTAGTCATGATAGGAATCAGTATTATTTTTAAAGATACATTTAACAAAAAAGTGGCAGAAAAGATTAGAAATTTAAATAGCAATAAAGGAGAATTGGATGAATTTTGTGCTACTTTTGGAAGTCAACAAAGTGATTTTTCTGGACAAGAATTTAATGGAGCAAATTTAGATGCTGTATTTGGGAGTGTGGAATTAGACATCTCTAAAGCAATCATTAAAAAAGATCAAGTAATCAATGCCAATGCTATTTTTGGAGGAATTGAAATAAGAGTACCAACTGGAGTCAATATTAAAGTAAAATCAACGCCAATTTTTGGAGGCGTAAGCAACAAAGCCAAAACAGATTATCAAGAAAGTTCACCAACCATCTATATCAATGGTGTTGCTATGTTTGGAGGTGTTGAAATAAAATGACCTCTTTTCAAAAAGTAATAAAATATGGAGCGATCGCATTTGCTATTTATTTGTGCTTTATGATTATTGGGATGATGATTGGTATGATTACTGCTATTTTTGGGATTACAGTAGGAATAGAAATGTTTGAAAATAGTAGTAATGAAGCTATGATCACAAAATGGGAACAAGAATATTCTGATATTACAGATTTAGATATTGATTTAAGTGTATGTAAGTTAGTGATAAAAAAGGGAGATACATTAAAAGTAGAGGCTTCAGAGGTTTCTGATAAATTTAAATGTACTACGGAAGGGAATCGATTAAAACTGGAAGATAAAAATTTTCCTAGGCATATTTTTAATCAGATAGAAGATGTTAAATCAGAAGTGCTTATTTATGTGCCAGAAAATATGAATTTTAATAAAGTTACTATTGAGACAGGTGTAAATGAAACCAATATTGAATATTTGAAAGCCAATAAAGTGAATTTAGAAATGGGAGTAGGAAGATATCAAGTTAATTCTCTTTTTGCGAAACATGCTGAAATTGAAGCGGGAGCAGGAGAAGCCAATATTGCTCACAGTGATATTGAGAATTTAAAATTAGATGGTGGAATTGGCAAATTATCTTTTACTGGTAAAATTACAAAAACAGCAGATATTGAGTGCGGTGTAGGAAGATTAGAGGTAAATTTAATTGGTTCACCAGCTGATTATAAAGTAAAAGCAGAAAAAGGATTAGGGAATTTTACAGTAAATGGAGAGAGAGTTAGTGATCAACAAACAATTGGAAATGGAGAGGTTTCTGTTAAAATAGATGCTGGCGTAGGAGAGACAGTTGTTGATTTCAAATCATGATAGCTAGAACCATTTTATTATAAATTTTAAATGAATACCACTATTAAATTAAAGAAGAAACGAGGAATATAAATGAAGAAAATTGCGATTTTTGGTTCAACTGGTTCCATTGGAGAAAGTACTCTAAATGTAATCAAAGAAAATCCTGATTTATTTGAAGTAGTTACATTAGTAGCGGGAAAGAATATTCAAAAATTAATTGAGCAAATTCAAGAATTTGAACCTAAAAATGTATATATCACAGCAGAAAAAAATGCGAATAAAATAAAAGAGTTATATCCTAATTTACACGTTTATCATGGCGAAGAAGGAATGGAGGAAATTTCCCAATTAACTGACTTTGATATTGGTGTTTCAGCACTAGTAGGTGTGGCTGGTTTACAACCAACTTACAATATGATAAAAAATGGAAAAACAGTTGCATTAGCGAATAAAGAGGTATTAGTAGCTGGCGGAAAGCTAATTATGGATACAGCAAAAGAAAATAAGGCTACATTACTAACGGTAGATAGTGAGCATAGTGCGATTATGCAATGTTTACAAGGAGAAAAGCAAAACAAGATCGATAAGATTTTGTTAACTGCTTCTGGTGGACCATTTTTTGACGAAGAGATTACAGATGCTATCACAGTAGAGCAAGCTTTAAATCATCCAACTTGGAAAATGGGTCCAAAGGTAACGATCGACTCGTCTACTATGATGAATAAAGGGTTTGAAGTGATAGAGGCAAAATGGTTATTTGATGTAAATCCAAGTCAAATACAAGTAGTGGTACATAGAAAAAGTATCGTGCATTCCATGGTACAATTTCAAGATGGGACGATTATGGCAAATTTGGGACCAAAATCTATGCAAATACCAATTGCATATGCTTTAAATTATCCTAATCGTTTAGTGAATAATATCGAGAAAATAGATTTGTTTAAAATTGCCAAACTAGAATTTGAAAAACCAGATTTAGAGAAGTTCCAATGTTTAAAACTAGCTTTTGAGGCAATTGAAAAAGGTCATAGTCATCAAGTAGTCTTGAATGCAGCCAATGAAGTTTTAGTCGATGCCTTTTTAAATAAAAAGATTACATATACACAAATTCCAAAAGGAATTAAAAAGATGTTAGATTCTCATGAAGCTATGGAATTAAATACCGTTGAGGAGATTTTGGCTTTAGACTACAAGATTAAAGAAGAGACGAGAAAGATAATAGAAGGTTAGGGATCTTCTATTAAATCTTTCCAATACTTTTTAGGCATAAATTGCATTTGACATCTTGGATTTTTTCTTTCAGAAATAGCAATGGTCTTAAAAAACAACTTCCACAATTCCTGATATTTTTGTTCTTCGACAGAAATATCAGGGATTTTTAGGTTTGTGGCGTCAATGATTTGATACTCTTTTCCATTGTATAGTAGGCAAATATTTCTTGTTTTATCATGTAGGATGAAATTTTGAGTAGGCAAGCGATTCATAAAATGATGGGCTAATGGTTCAAGGATGTTATTGTCAGGATGAAGAGAAGCATAGTATAAATGATTTCCCACTTCTTGAAAGCGAAGCAGTCCTTTAAGTCTATGACATTCACCAAAGGCTCTTTTTTTCATAGCCATGACTTGATACACATACGAAACGGTAAGTCGATTATTAATTTTAGGACCATCCTCAAAACTATCACATAGATATTTTAGTAGATACATTTCTTTGTCTTTTTCATTGGAAAGAAAGGCATAGTAGGTATTATAAAGAGTTGTGTAGCCAATATTTTTTTCGATTCCTGTAAAAACTCGTTTTGCTTTTTCTGGGTCTGTTTGAATCGAAACAGTAGTATCTAAGAAATTAGGAGTATACTCTATTTCTGTCATTATTTTTTGTGGTAAGGTTTTGGCGGAATAGCAGTCAAATACAATGGTTAAGAAACCATCTAAAGTGCCATCATATAAAAAAGTTTTATTTATAAGCTTCCAGTTAGACATTTTATTTTGTCCTCCTTTGTTGGTTGTAGACTATCAAAAATAGATAATTGTTGGAATTGGGGTAATGGTAAAGTGTTTCGTTCTTGTGTAATCAAATTGGTTTCAATAAAGTTTTCATTCAATTTGTAAATTTTGTCAAAATATTTTCCTTTACAGGTGATAAAGTATTGCGCTCGCTTTAATATTACCCCAAGCTTTTTGAGAGCTTGAAAATCTAATAGAAATTCACGTCTTGCACGAATGATTTTTTTGGCAGAAATAACACCAATTCCAGGAATGCGAAGTAAGGTGAAGTAGTCAGCTGTATTAATTTCAACTGGAAATTTATCAAGATTTCTTAAAGCCCAATTACATTTTGGATCTAACAGATGATTAAAGTTAGGATGGGCTTCATTTAGTAATTCATCTGCTTGAAATCCATAATAACGAAGTAACCAGTCTGCTTGGTATAATCTATTTTCACGAAGAAGAGGAGGTGCTTCTAAAGTAGGTAAGTTTTTATCTTGATTGACACTGACATAAGCAGAATAGTAAACTCGTTTCAAACTTAATTTTTGGTACAATCCTTCGGAAAGTTTTAAGATTTTTAGGTCACTTTCAGGAGTCGCTCCAACAATTAGTTGTGTGGTCTGTCCAGCTGGTACAAAGCTAGGTTTGAATTTACTTTTTTCTAGTTTATTTCGTTTGATACCATTTGAAACATAAGACATAGGTTCTAAAATCTCAGTTTTTTCTTTTTGTGGTGCGAGTAATTTTAAACTGTCATTTGAGGGTAATTCAATATTAATGCTTAGTCGATCTACGAGTGCCCCCAATGTGTCAATTAATTCTTTGCTACACCCAGGTATGGTTTTACAATGAATGTAACCATTGAAATTATATTCGTTTCGTAAGATAGAAACCGCTTGAATTAATAACTCCATCGTGTGGTCAGGAGATTTTACAACGGCTGAACTTAGGAAAAGTCCCTCAATATAATTTCTTTTATAAAAGTTGATGGTTAAATCCGCTACTTCTTGAGGGGTAAAAGTTGCTCTTTTGACAGGATTGGTACAACGATTGATACAATATTTGCAATCATACATACAGCTATTGCTAAATAAGATTTTTAATAAAGAGATACATCTTCCATCTGCACCCCAACTATGGCAAATGCCAGCTACATGGCCATTTCCAATTCCATTGTTTTTATTTTTTCGGTTGCTTCCACTGGAACTGCAAGAAGCATCGTATTTAGCAGAGTCTGCTAAGATTTTTAATTTATCTAATGTTTCCATTTTCTTTTTTCTCCCAATTAATTACCAAATATATGTTTTATTATATCACAAAAAAATAAAAAGTCAACCATTTGTTTGTTTTTTATGTAGGAAACTGTTACTAGTCAGCCTTATTATTTGTTTTCTCACTAAAAAACGTAGGAGTAGGCTGACCAATAACAGGAAACTTGCATAAAGCGAAACTTAAATAAAAAAATGATTGACAAATAAATAAAGAGGAGGTACAATTGAAAGAAACAAATAAAATAAAACCATTTTTTTATAGTAATTATATATATTATAAAATAATTTTTCAGAAAAATAAGTATGATGAATTACTTATGTTATGTGAGCCAGAAGAAAAGTATCATTATGAAAAAGAGACTAACTATTAATTGTCAATAGAAATATAAAAAAATTTTAAAAATTTTTTATAAATAAAAATTCCCATAATTAATAACAGTTTTAAGGTTATTTTTTAAAACTGGTAAATAATAGAAAAATGTACTTTGAAAATTGTTAACTATTTTTTAAATGTAGTGTTTGTTGTAAGTAATTTAAATATTACTCTTGTTAATTTATGAGTTACATGACCAATTGCATTTAAATAAGATTTGCCTTGAGCCAATTTTGTGCTATAATATTGGTAGAATGTATCATCATTCCAAATAATTAGCTGAGCTGCACGACCAATTGCAAAACGTAGATGTTTAGAACCTCTTTTAGACATTTTTGCATTGATAGCATTAAAGTTACCAGATTGCCTAACAGAAGGATCTAATCCAGCAAAAGCAAGTAATTTTTTGGGTGAACTAAAGCGATTGATATCGCCAATTTCACTAATAATGATGGCACCTAACCAAGTACCAATACCAGGAA
>CANONT010000022.1 GCA_947567695.1 uncultured Clostridium sp. | reverse complement strand
GAGAAAGGTATGTATAATATATCAATTTTAATTGATGATTATATTATACAAGGTAAATAAGCCACATGACAAGATATTTAAAGATGTATTAGATGATAAAAAAGAAGTAGTAACATTTTTAAATGAGAGGTTAAAATTAGAAAAAACGAAATATGCCTTAAAAGAAGAAAACTTGGAAAAGTATAATAGAGAATTTATAACAGAAAATTTTCAAAGGATAGAATCAGATGTTATCTATAAAAAGAAAGATCAAAATATATTTTTCTTAATTGAACAGCAGTCAACAATAGATCAGGCAATGGCATACAGGATATTGAAATATACGATGGCAATTATGGAAAGTGCAATTGAGAAAGATAAATTAAGACAAAAGGATTATAAATTACCAACCGTATTTTCTTTTGTAATTTATACAGGCAATGAAAAATGGCAAGATAGTAATTGGTTAATAGAAAAACAAGAAAAGTTACTAGGTTGCAAACCAGAGGCTTTTGCAAATTTTCGCTTGATTAATGTAAATGATTATACAAAGGAAGAATTGCTGGATCAAAAAGGATTTTTGACAAAAGTAATGCTTTTAGAAAAGGCAAAGAATTATGCAGAGCTAGAATCCTACTTGGAGTTAATTATGAAAAGACAATTGGAAAATAGGCAGAAAGAGCTTCTACAAAGAATGATAAAGTATGTTTATAAAAATAAACTAAATAATAAAAAATATCATAAGTTTATCCAAGAATTGCAATTAAAACAAGAAAAAGGAGGAGATAGTATGTTTGCGGAGATATTAAGTAAAAAAATTGATGAAGTTTTTGAAATGGAAGAGAATATGATAAAAAATAATATAGATGAAAAAACAATTTTAAAAATAGTTAATTTTGATCAAAATAGATTAGCAAAAATAAAAAGGCAAATGATAGTAAATTAAATCCATAAAGCAAGTAGAAATACTTGTTTTTTCTTCTATTCTGGGAAAATCAATTTTTCAAAATTACTAACATGTCAGTTTTTATGATCAAAATGTGATAAACTTGAAAAAAAGTGTTACTTTTTTTCATAAGAATGACAATATGTAAGAGAAAAGGATATAAAAACTTTTAGATAAAGGTGCCAGAAACAAGTTGTAATAAAGTAAATAAGGAGAAGGATCAAATTGGGGAAAAACGAACAAATAAAAGACTATAAAAACGGAGAAATTTTAGAAATTGAAAGCATATACAACAACTTTTATCATTATGTTTATACAATTACTGTCAACATGGCAAAAGCATATTTACAAGAAGAGGACATAGAAGAAGTAATTTCAGACACTTTTTTGGTGTTGTGGAAAAATAGGGATCGATTAGAAGATGATAGAAAAATAAAACCATATATAGCTGGTATAACCAAAAAACTGATCCAAGAAAAATGTAGGAAAAGAAAAATATATTTCAATATTTTAGACTATGAAAACAAGCTACAAAGTATAGACGAAATAGATCTAATCAATGAGGAGAGGGAAGAAATATCTTTATTAAAACAAATGGTCAAACAGCTAAAGGAACCAGAACAGCAAATACTAGAGTTATATTATTATCAATCAATGAAGATAAAAGAAATTGCAAAACATGTCAATCTATCAGAATTTACAATCAAACAAAAGTTATATCGAATGAGAAAACGAATGAAAAGAGAGATAGAGGCGAAAGGAGGAAAGAGAAATGAAAAGTAGAGAAGAAACTTGGGACGAATTAAAAGAAAAGATTATGATAGCCAATCTTCTTGCGGAGGAAGAAATAAAGAAGCAAAGGAAAATAGGAGATATAATAAAGCCTATGGTGGCAGTTTTAGTAATGATGGTATCGCTTTCTGGAATGGTTTTTGCAAAAGATATTTCATACAAAATTTGTAACCAGTATTTTACAGGCTCAGGAGTGGAAAAAGCAATCAATGAGGGTTATATAGAAAATACCGAAATGGAAGATCAAAATTCAAAATCTATAACCGAAAATAAAGAAACAGGGGAGGTCATTGAAGATCATGAAACCAGTATTAAAGTTAGTGATTTAGTTATGGATGATTTTACACTAAGTATGACATTTGAAGTAATATTATCGAATAAAATAAAAACGATTATAACAGCTAATGAGGTAGTGGAAATGAATTTTCCAGATGTTGTTGTGTATGATGAAAATAATATTATATTAAATACGGTATATGACAATGAATTACAGCAATTTAAAAACAAGACTAAGATAGAACCAAAAGATATGGTAAATAGTGGTGTGAATTTTTTTGTATCTGAAAAAAGTGGAAATCAAGTAAAAGTGATTTATAATTTTTATACAGGCGGAGATAATTATCCTAAAAGTAAAGAGCTTCATATTGATATGAACAAAATAAAAATAGCGAAAGAGGAAACGATAATGGGAGAGGAAGAAATTACCATAAAAGGAGATTGGAATTTCAAAGTAGATGTTCCAGCAAAAATGTACAATAGGCAAAATACAATTTACAAACAGAAAAGTACAACGAATCAGGACTTCAATGTACAATCAGCTGTATTATACCATACAGGAATGGAAATAGGTATGAAATTTAAAGCGGAAAAACCATTAAATAACCAAGAAATGGCTTCTATGTTTAGCCCAGAACTAGCTTTCTATTATACGTTAGATGAAAAGGATGCATTAAAAAGCATAGATCTATTAAATTATCTTGAAAACAAAGAAAGAAGCAATCCCAAATATCAAGAATTAAGTAAAAAAGAGCGTGAGAAATGGGAATTTGAAAAATATTTGACCAATAGCAAAGGAGAGAGATTTGAGTTTACAATGGGACCACGAGAAAATGGAAGTGCGTATATTGATGAAGATGGCATTATGACATCTACTTGTATGTTTGATTTGACAAATTATGATGCAACTGATGAAGTTACATTACACTTAGCGTATAAAGGAACCAAAGCAGAGATTGTACTAGAAAAAGTGAAAGAATAGTACATTAAGATTGATAAAATACAATAGAAAGCAAATGTATTCTAACAAGGAAGGGATGGAAAAAAATGAAAAAAATATATGGTATAGCAATAGTGTTTGGAATTTTAGTTTGTATTTCCAATTTTGTGTTAGCAGCACAAGATTGGAATCAAGAAAATAAGAAAAGAGAAAAAGCTTTTCAATCTGCACTAAGTTCTTATATGCAAACTTTTATGACTGAGGAAACGCCAGAAGAAGATCGAATAGTAAATTATCAATTTACAGGACATAGTAATAGTGAAGAAATAGAATCAAAAGATGGAAAGTTGACTGCTACGATATCATTTCAGGTCACACCAGTCAATCAAGAGAATACAACTTGGATGAAACACGGAGATTACTGTTTTGCTGTTTTTTCTAAAGTGAATGGTGAGTATGTATTAGATAGAATTTCTAGGTACCCAGATCATTATGATGAATTTTTAAAGAGGTTTGAAGAATATAAAACCAATCAAGAAGTTTCTGAAACTGTTGCAATTCAAGGAGAAAAGCAAGATAATCTTGCGAAACAAGAAATACAAAAAGTAAGTAATCTTTTAATGGTAGGATGTGTTATGTTGTTTGTAGTTTCTAGTGCGGGATTACTAGTTTGCTTGATTAAAAAGAAAAGTAAATAGCACAAACAAAAGGGAGCATGTAACGATTTGAATCATGCCCCTTTTGTTCGTTTATTGGAAAAACACCACCAACATTTTTTCTTAATAAATGTAGAAAATTCAGAGGGATTGTTCTTTTTAAATTTTGTTTTATCTAATAAAAAAGCATGTTTTTTATCGATATACAAATAAAAGAAATCTAGTGTTTCAAAAACATGATATAATTGACGGTATTTTATTTCAGAAAATTCTTTGTCATCTTCGATTATAAAATAGTGGTTGTAAAATTTAAAAGTAAATTCTTTTTCTTTTTCGATTTTCTCACTTTTGTATTCTTTTTTAACCTCAGAAACAGGACGGAAAAATCGCCAAAGGACAAAAGCTGTTAACCCACAACATAAGATAATAGCTATTGTAAAATTGTGGTATTTGACTTGCATAATTAAACTAAATATAATAAAAGCTACTACCATAGCTGTGTATGCCATATAAGTAAATTGATATTTTTGGTTATGAAAAATAAGAAATTTGTCATATATGGCTTTTGTATATTTAGTTGTGTTTTTAAATAATAGTTTCAAAGTGATCACCAATTAAATTATAACATATATTTTGAAAAATTGGAACCAATCACTTATCTTCTTAATATAATTTAAGGATAGGAGTGATTTTTTATGGCATATTCAGAACGAGAATTATTAGCAAGAATTGTTCAATGCGAAGCAGGAGGCGAAGGAGATAATGGCATGAAAGCAGTTGCCTCAGTAACCATGAATCGAGTAAATAGTACAAATGGAGAATATGCTAGAGTTTCACAAGGAGGAAACATTAGAAACATTATCTTTCAAGAAGGGCAATATGATTGTGCAAGAGAAACCATACGAAATCAATACAATCCGCAAAATATCTATAATATGACACCAACAGAAGTACATTACAATATTGCTGATTGGGCTTTAGCAGGAAATCGACTAAATGAGATAGGAGATTGCCTATGGTACTTAAACCCTTTTCGACCAAGTTGCAGTTCAACTTTTCCTAGCAATGGATCTGGTACTTTGCACACAAGATTAGGGGAGCATTGTTTTTATCGACCAACTGCCAAGTATGCAGATACTTAATGACGCAGGGTTGTAAAATATAAGCTATATCTTAGTTTAAAAACACAAATTAAAAAGGAGGATTTTTATGGCAAGTTCAGAAGAAATTGTAGACAAAAGAGAAACAAGACAGGTGGAGGTAAACCAAAATTCACCCGAAATTTTAACCAATCCGATTTACACACCAGCATTTTTAAGAGAACAAATAGGAAAACTAATGAGAGTTGAATTTTTAATTGGAACCAACAATTTAGTAGACAGAATAGGAATTTTGCAAGACGTAGGAGCCAGTTACATTTTGTTACGTTCCTTTGAAAATGACAGTTTAGTATATTGTGACATTTATTCAATAAAATTTATTACCATTTCTACTACTGGAATCTATGGTTCCATGCCAAATAATAACCGATATCCTTATTATTAATTGCTTAATTTTATAACAAATGTTATAATGTAAAAAAACACAGGGAGCTATTGAGTATGAAATATATCAAACAGATCCATACTAAACTAGGAAACATTGCTATCATAGAAGAAGACAACAAAATTACAGCAATTGAAATCAATAAAAAAATACAAGAAGAGATGGTGCAAAAAGAAACACCACTTTTAAAAGAGATAGAAAAGCAATTATTGGAATATTTAGAAGGAAGGCGAAAAACTTTTGATGTACCTTTAAATACTAAAGGTACAAAATTTATGAAACAAGTGTGGACAGCCTTGCAAGAAATTCCCTATGGAGAAGTAAGAACCTATGGTCAGATTGCCCAAACAGTAGGAAAACCAAAAGCAGCGAGAGCAGTAGGAATGGCTAACCATAGGAATCCGATTCCAATCATTATTCCATGTCATAGAGTAATTGGTAGTAATGGAAAATTGGTAGGTTATGCATTAGGAATGGAAATGAAAGAATTTTTATTAAAGTTAGAAGGGATTTTTTAAATGATTTATGATGTGATGATTATTGGTGCAGGACCAGCAGGAATATCAGCCAGTTTATATACACGGAAGAGCAAATCTAAAAACCTTAATTTTGTATCAAGAAGAAGGAGCCTTAGAAAAAGCAAAAAAGATTGAAAATTATTACGGATTTAGAAATGGAATAGGAGGAAAAGAGCTATACGAAACAGGAATAAAACAAGCCCAGAATATAGGAGTAGAAGTAAAAAAACAAGAAGTTACTAACATACAAATGATAGAAAATGGTTTTGAAGTTAAAACAGAAAGATCCACGTTTTCAGCAAGAAGTATCATTTTAGCCACTGGTAACAGAAAAAATAAGCCCAATATACAAGGGATAGAAGATTTTGAAGGTAGAGGAGTTAGTTATTGTGCAGTATGTGATGGTTTTTTCTATCGAAATAAAAATATAGTTGTGATTGGAAATGGAAATTATGCCATTTCAGAGACGAATGAATTGATTCATATAGCAAATACCATAACGATTTTAACCAATGGAGAAAAACCGCCAGAATTCAGAGCTGATAGCGGTAATGTAACAATTGATACGAAAGAAATGGAAGCAATTAAGGGAGACAAAAGGGTAGAAGAAATTCAATTCAAAGATGGAACTACCCTAAAAACAGATGGTATATTTGTAGCACAAGGAGTGGCTGGCAGTTTAGATTTTGCCAAAAAATTAGGCATTATGACACGGAAAAGATCATATAATCGTTAATGAAAATATGGAAACAAATATTAAAGGAATGTATGCATGTGGCGATTGTACAGGAGGATTATTTCAAATTTCAAAAGCTGTCTATGAAGGAACAAAAGCAGGAATGCGAGCAATTCAATACATAAGAGGAATGAAAAATGGGTAAGATAAAAATAAATGTCCCCAAACGATCCTGGAACCAGTGGGGACAAAAAAGGAGGAAGGAAGAATGAGTGTATTAAAAATAAGTAGTGAAAATTATGAACAAGAGGTATTAAAATCAGATAAGCCAGTCATCATAGACTTTTATGCAGATTGGTGTGGACCATGTAGAATGATGTCACCTATTATAGATGAAATAGCAGAAGAAAAAGCTGATTGTGTCAAAGTAGGCAAAGTGAATGTTGATGAAAACCAAAATTTGGCTATGGAATATGGGGTTATGAGTATACCAACCATCGTGATTATAAAAAATGGTAAGGTAGAGAAAAGTTTTGTTGGAGTGAGAGATAAAAGCGAAATTTTAGGGGCAATTTAATGGCTCAGGGGAAAAATGATGCCTATGTGCAAAAGGAAACGTCCCCATTGCACATGTCAAGAGGTAATTTACTCTCAAAAATTAGATTTTTTTTAGAAATAGGATGAACACATGTAATTCTGTAACTATGTAGAGCTTGTCGGTCAATTAAAGCAGACTTTGTACCATATAGAGTATCACCAAGTAAGGGATGCCCAATTGTAGACATATGAACACGAATTTGATGCGTTCTTCCTGTTTCTAGTTTGCATTTTACAAGGCTATAATTAGAAAACTCTTTTATAACTTCATAATGAGTGATAGAGGGTTGACCATTATTCTTGTCAACACATCTTTCAATGATACTCTCTCTTTTTCTAGCAATGGGTAAATCAATTGTATCAATTTTGGGTTCCAAAAATCCATTCACAAAACATAGATATTCTTTTTGAAAAGTTTTATCAGCCATTTGTCTAGCAAAAGCTTCTTGAATGTATTCACATTTGGCGAATATAGTTAAACCAGACGTATCTAGATCTAAACGATTAACAGGTCGTATTTTTTTCATTAGTGCAATTGAATCAAAATAAAATTTAATACCATTGGATAGAGAGTCTGTGTAATGCAAGCGAGAAGGGTGAATTGGAATGCCAGCTGGTTTATTGACAACTAAGAACCACTCATCTTCGTATACAATGTCTAAATGCATTTGTGTGGGAACAATGGAAGAGGAATCTTCTAAAAAGTCAAAGTTGATCTCTAGGATGTCACCTAGATTTACTATATCTCTTGTATCACAGATATTTTTGCGAATGCTAATTTTTTGATTTTTGATCAGTTTATTTAGAAGCCTTGTGGAGATGTTTAGCTCATTTGTTAAGATGGAACGGATCTTTTGCCCTTTGTTATTTTCTTTTATTTCATATTCTAGTTTCATGCAATGCTCCTTGTTTTATAAAATTTAACATTATTATAAGGTGTTTTGATAATTTTTACAAGATAACAACTTTTTCAAGTTTCGACTTTTTGCCAGTGAGGGGTGTAATCTATCATTTTTTTACACTTTGTGTGTCGCAACCTACCAAATTAATTATTTATCTGTAGGTTGCTCCAATCGCACTCGCTTTGCTCGTTTTGCTGTCCACTGTTAAAGCTTGCTTGTTACAGTGGCAGTATGCATAGCTGGTCGCTTACGCAGTGTTGCAAAAATGATAGATTACACCCCTTACTGGCAAAAAGTCGAAACTTGAAATAACAACTTAGGTTTTTGTTTTTTGTTACCATTTGACAGCTATCAAAGATTAGAAGATGAAAACCTTCTCATAAAAATTTTCAAACAAGCTCAGGGCGAGCTAATCATCACAGAAATTCTAAATTCATTTTTTGGCGCCCTTCCATCAAAGATGAATTTTTTCCCAAAAATGAATTAAGAATTTCTAGCTTGATTACTCTACATTCGCTTGATTTTCATATTTTTATGAGAAGGTTTTCTTTTTGAATCGTGAAGCTGTGAATGGTAACGTTTTTTTTGAAAAATTAAAAGTATAACAAAAAAATTTCTTGAAAAAATAATCAATCATTGTTATAATGAGTCAAGAATTAGGAGTAAAGTGTTATGGAAACAAGAAAGTGTTTAGAGACAGATGTAAAAGAAATATATGATTTAATATGTGAATTAAAAAATAAAGAAATGGATTTTACTAAATTTAAGAAAGCATATAATAGTAAAATTAATAATGAAAACAACTATTTTATTGTAGAAATAAAAGAAAATAAGATAATTGCATTTCTAAGTTTAGTAATTGATTATCAGTTGCACCATGCAGATAAAGTAGCTACTATCGAAGAATTGATTGTTAGTTCAAAATATAGAAGTAATGGTATAGGAAAAAGTCTATTAAATAATGCAATAAATTATGCAAAAGAAAAAGGCTGTGATGTTATTGAATTAACAAGTGGTTTTTCGAGAGAAGCAGCACATAGATTTTATGAAAGAAATGGACTAAGTAAGGGAAGTTATAAGTTTAAAATGAATTTGAGATAATTGGTCAAAATGTCATAAAACGATTTTGCAAACTTTCCTACCATATAAAAAGAAAGAAAAGAGGCTAAAAATGAGAATTAGATACAAAAAATGGGCAAGACCAGAATTAGAAGCCAGCAAATTTTATATCGATGAACCAGAAAAGATCAAAGGAAAATGGAAAAAGCAATTTGAAAAAGCCAATCAGCCTTTACATTTAGAATTAGGATGTGGAAAAGGGCAATTCATGGCAAAATTAGCAGTAGAGAACCAAGATACCAACTACATAGCCATCGATTTAGTAGATGCTATGTTAGGATTAGCCAAAAGAAATATAGAACAAGCTTATCAAGAAGCTAAGATCGAACCAAAAAACATTTACCTAACAAGATTTGACATCGAGAGAATTCCACTAATTTTAGACAAACAAGATGAAATCGAAAGAATTTACATTAATTTTTGCAATCCATGGCCAAGAGGAAAACATCGAAAAAAGAGATTGACACATTCCATTCAATTAGAAAAATACAAACAGTTTTTAAAAAGCAATGGAGAAATTTATTTCAAAACAGATGATGATGAATTATTTGAATCCACTCTAATTTATTTGGAAGAAAGTGGCTTTATCACTTTGAAAAAAACATATGATTTACATCAAGAGCCAATTTTTGCCCCTAATATAGAAACAGAACATGAGAAGATGTTTTCAGAACAAGGGATTAAGATAAAAGCTTGTATTGCAAAATTGAAAAATGAGTAGTATTTTGCTGAAATGAATTAAGCAAGCAGGTTACGAAAGTATTTTTTTAGATTTCATGCAAAATAGAGAAAGGAAAATTAAAATGAGTCCACAAGAGATCATAGAACATAAAGACGAAAAACCATACATAATAAAAGCAGTGAAGGAAAACGGTAAATTTTTAGATTTAGCATCAGAGGAGCTAAAAGATGATGAAGAGGTTGTAAAATTAGCATTAGAACAAGATAGTGAATCTTTGGAGTTTGTGAGTGATCGACTAAGAGATCAAAAGGAAATTGTTAAAATGGGTGTAAAAGGTGCACCATGGACAATCTGTTACGCTTCAGAAAGGTTAAGAAATGATAAAGAACTTGTGTTAGAAAGTTGTAAAAGTTATGGACAAGCCTTATATTATGCATCAGAAGAATTGAGAGATGATGAGGAAGTTGTAAAAGTAGCAGTGGAAAACAAGGGGTGTATCATCAAATATGCAAGTGACCGATTAAGAGATGAAAAAGAAATAGCCCAAATTGCTATGAAACAGGATCCACAAGCCTATCATTTTCTGTCTTGGCGATTAAGGCAAGATGAAAGCATAAAAAATTTATAGCATTAATCTTATTTTTAAGAGTTATTAAAAAGTGCTTGTACTTTTTTAAAATTCCATATATAATAGACTTGCATAAAAAAGAAGAAGGAGAAATAAAATGTCATTTATAGAAGAAGTAAAACAAAGAGCCAAACAGGAAATTAAGACAATTGTTCTTCCAGAAGCCGAAGATATTAGAATTTTGCAGGCTACAGAACAAGTATTAAAAGAACAATATGCGAATATTGTATTAATAGGAAATCCAGAAAAAATAGAAAAAAAAGCGAAAGAAAATAATATTGCTATCAAAGGAGCCAAAATTGTTGATCCTAATAATTCTGAAAAGTATGAGTCATATACTAATTTATTATATGAATTAAGAAAACATAAAGGTATGACAATCGAAAAAGCAAAAGAATTGGTCAAAGATCCAGTTTATTATGGTATGCTTATGGTCAAAGATGAGAAAACACGGAGCCGATGGATTGGTTTCAGGTGCTGTGCATTCTACATCAGATACGCTAAGACCAGCTTTACAAATTTTAAAAACTGCTCCAGATACCAAATTAGTTTCCGCTTTTTTCGTTATGGTTGTACCAGATTGCGAATATGGGGAAAAGGGAACTTTTATTTTTGCGGATAGTGGTTTAAATGAAAATCCAGATGCAGAAAGTTTGTCAGAGATTGCTATTTCTTCTAGCAAAAGTTTTAGTCAGCTGGTTCAAAAAGAACCAAAAGTCGCTATGCTTTCTTATTCAACTTATGGAAGTGCTAAGTCTGAATTGACAGAAAAAGTGATTCAAGCAACCAAATTGGTAAAGGAAAAAGATCATACTCTTATGGTGGACGGCGAGTTACAACTGGATGCCGCTATTGTACCAGAAGTGGCACAAATGAAGGCTCCTAACAGCCCTTTAAAGGGTGAGGCAAATGTACTGGTTTTTCCAGATTTGAATACGGGTAATATTGGCTATAAGTTGGTTCAAAGGTTGGGTAAGGCTGAGGCCTACGGCCCTCTTTGCCAAGGGATTAGCAAACCGGTGAATGATTTGTCTCGTGGTTGTAGTGGTAAGGATGTGGCAGGGGTTATTGCGATTACTGCTGTGCAAGCCCAGGAAAATTAATGAAAAACATCATCTTGCGTCGTTAATCGTACAAAAAATCTCTTCGATATACAACTCGTATTATCTCAAAAATTTTTTGTACGATTGCCTAGCAATATAATATTTTTCATCAATTTTACAATCAAATGAAAGTAAAAAGCTTCATCTTACTGCGTTATTAAAACTTGAAAAATGCTCAACGTACCTTCGTACGCCTCCGCTTTTTCTCGTTTTAATGCCTTGTAATACTCGCTTTTGATTTGATTTTAAATTTGTACAAATTGAATCTTGCGTTGTTAATGATACAAAAAATTTCTTCGATATACAACTTATATTATTCAAAAATTTTAAATTACGATTTTGTGGAAAGAGAGGAGCATGATTTTTTCCTCCGTCCCCAAAATCATTTTGGAGGAGATTCAGTGAAAGTTTTAGTTTTAAATTCAGGAAGTTCATCTTTAAAATATCAAGTCATTGACATGGAAACAGAAGAAATGTTGGTCAAGGGATATTTTGAAAGAATTGGGCAACCACATTCCTTTTTAACTCATAAAGTAAAAGGAGAAAAACATAAATTTGAACACCCAGCTAAAAATCATGAACAAGCGATTAGCTTCGTTTTAAACCGATTAACCAATGACCATTATGGTGTGATAAAAAGCCTAGATGAGTTAGGCGGAATAGGACATAGAGTGGTACATGGAGGGGAGTATTTTAGTGATTCTGTTATCATAACAGATGAAGTCATAGAAAAAATAAAGCAATGTTCTGACTTAGCTCCAATCCACAATCCAGCATGTATTTTAGGAATCGAAGCTTGCAAAAAAATTGTACCCAATATGAAAATGGTAGCTGTATTTGATACGGCTTTTCATCAAACCATACCAAAAGAAAGATATATCTATTCGATTCCTTATGAATATTATAAAAAATATGGCATAAGAAAATATGGATTTCATGGAACTTCTCATCAATATGTATCTCATAGAGTAGCTGAAATCATGGGAAAAGATATAAAAACATTAAAAATAGTCAATTGTCATCTAGGACAAGGATGTAGTGTATGTGCAATCCAAGAGGGAAAATCAGTAGAAACCAGCATGGGATTAACACCATTAGGAGGTATTCCCATGGGAAGCCGAAGTGGAGATTTAGACCCATCGATCTTGCTATATTTAATGAAAAAAGAAAATTTATCTCCAGATGATTTAAATTCAATTCTGAATAAACAATCTGGGGTATATGGAATATCTGGAGTATCAGTAGACTTTCGAGATATTGAAATAGAGGCTTTAGCAGGTGGACATCATGCTTCTTTAGCCTTAGAGGTATATCATTATTTGACAGCATCTTATGTTATAAAATGTGCTGTTGCCATGGGAGGAATTGACGTTTTAACTTTTACAGCAGGAGTAGGAGAAAAAGGTCCTATTTCCAGAAAAGCCATTTGCGATCAGCTAGGATTTTTAGGTGTTAAGATCGATGATGAAAAAAATCAAATAAGAGGAGAAGAAGCAGAACTTTCAGCCCCAGACTCAAAAGTAAAAATTTATACCATTCCAACCAATGAAGAATTAATGATAGCGAGAGAAACCGTGAAAATTGCCAAAGGGGACGATCCTTTTTGGCAATAATATAGAAGTATAAGAACATGGTTTATGTGTTTGTGTTGTAGAAATAATAAAATTAAAATTGCCAAAAAGGATCGTCCCCTTTGGCAACCTTTGGCAATTTGGCAATCAAAAAAGAAAGGAAGATTGAAAATGAAAATATTAGTATTGAATTGTGGTAGTTCATCTTTAAAATACCAACTAATTAATATGGAAACAGAAGAAGTGTTAGCTTCTGGAAAATATGAAAGAATAGGAGAAAAAGAGGCTTTTCTTACCCATAAGGCGAAAGGACAGAAAAAACAAATTGAAAATCCAGCCTATAATCATACAGAAGCGATTGAATTTGCCTTGCAACAATTAACCAATCCAGACGATAAAGTAATTGACAGTTTAGACGAAATCAATGCCATCGGACATCGTTTAGTACATGGTGGAGAAAAGATTGCAGAGTCAGTTGTAATAGATAATACAGTTATCAATGCATTAAAAGAATGTACAGATTTGGCACCATTACACAATCCAGCATGTATTTTAGGAATTGAAGCATGTCAAAATGTAATGCCCAATAAGCCAATGGTAGGAGTATTTGACACCGCTTTTCATCAATCCATTCCAAAACAAAGATATGTATATCCAATCCCCTATGAATACTATAAAAAGTATGCAGTGAGAAAATATGGATTCCATGGAACATCTCATATGTTTGTTTCACAAAGATTAGCAGAAATAGAAAATAAACCAATCGAAAAGATGAAAATGGTAACTTGTCATTTAGGGCAAGGTTCTAGTATCTGTGCTATTGAAGGGGGAAAATCAGTTGACACGAGTATGGGATTAACACCTTTAGGCGGGATTCCAATGGTAACAAGAAGTGGAGATTTAGACCCATCGATCTTATTATATTTGATGAAAAAAGAGAATTTGTCAGCAGATGAAATGGAAAACATCTTAAATAAACAATCAGGTGTGCAAGCAATTTCAGGGTTAGCACCAGATTTTAGAGAAATTGAAACAGCAGGAAATGAAGGAAATGAAAGAGCTCAAATCGCATTAGATAGCTTCAAATATGCCATAGCAAGCTATATTGCCAAATATGCTGTTGCCATGAATGGAATTGATTATATTATATTTACAGGTGGTATTGGAGAAAATCAAATTAATATTAGAAAAGGCATTTGCGACCAATTACAATTTATGGGGGTAGAGATAGATGTAGAAGCAAATAACATAAGAAGTGAAGAAAAAGTGATTTCCAAACCAGATTCTAAAGTGAAAATATATGTCATTCCAACCAATGAAGAATTAATGATTGCTAAAGAGACACAAAGATTAGTAAAATGAGACAAATGAGACCCTTGTCCTTATTGTCTCAAAAAGGAGTGTTATGGTTATGAAATTTGATTTTGATGAATATAATTTTCAAGATGAAATTAATCTTATGAATTTAAATCGTCAAATGGAGAGTCAACAAATTAAAACCAAGATAAATCCTAGTATAGGATTTAATGAAGATACGATTTATCATACCATAGAAAAAGATAATATTTAAATAATATAGTTATCTTATAAAGAACAAACGAAGAGGATGTAATTTATGAAAAAAGTAATAATCGATGCATTAAAAGGTTATAAATGGAAAATAGTCCTACAATTTACAATAAGTGCTATTAATATTTACCTATTAACTTATCCAGCTATAATCGTAGGAAATATTATTGATCATTTATATGATATAGAAGCCAATAAACAGATTATTTTAAAAGATACCTATTACTTATTAGGAATATGTATTGTTTTGCTGTTTGTGAGAATTGCATGGAAATATCTTGAGTCTTTTATCAATAGAGGATTTGAAAGAGATATTAAAGCAAAGCTCTTTGAGAGATTTTTGAAACTAAAAATCAAAGAAATACAAAATATAAAAAATGGGGAAATCATGTCTTATTTCGTAAAAGATACAAATGAAATAAGAAGTGCTGTATATCGAATTATATCACATGGAGGAAGAACCGTATTAATTTTTATCATTGCAACATACCAAATGGCAAAAGGAGTTAATTTGAATTTAACTCTTGCCACTTTGTGTCCGCTTATTGTCGCCATTTTTCTAGTAGTAAAAATTAAAAAATATGTCGAAATTAATTTTAAAAAAGCACAAGATCGATTTACTGAAATGTCAGAATACATACAGGAAAGTACAGATAGTATCCGAACAACAAAAGCATATTCATGTGAGGGAAGTCAATTAAAAAATTTTATTGCCAAAAATAGAAAAGTAAGACAAAGTGATAATACAGTAGATGTATTTTCTAATTTATTAAAAACTTGTGTTCACATTTGTTTTGGGCTTTGTTATGCGATATCCTTTATTTATGGCTCTCATTTAGTTTTAGAAGGAAGCATTACAGTAGGAGAGTTAGTAACTTTCAATGCTTATATCGCTTTATTTGTGAATCCCATTAACTGGATCCCAGTTTTAATTGCTAGATTAAAGAGAGCACAAATCAGCTATCATAGGTTAGACAAAGTATTTTCCTTAGAAAAAGAAAAAATAACAGTAGAGGAAAGTACAATAAAAGAAAAACTAGAAGGAAACATAAGGATTCAAAATCTAAACTTTAACTATCCTGGAACATTAGAAAAAGCACTTGAAAATATCAATATTGAAATAAAAAAAGGAGAAACTTTAGGAATTATAGGAACCATTGGAAGTGGAAAAACAACATTAATGAATTTGCTAACCAAATTATATAATGTCCCAAATGGAAAAATCATGATAGATGGTAGAGACATCAATGAGATTAATATAGAAACTTTAAGAGAAAATATTTGTTATATTACCCAAGACAACTTCTTATTTTCGACAACTTTAAAAGATAATATCAGTTTATTTAAAGAAGAATATGAGGAGGAAGAAATCAAGGAAAGTACGAAAAAAGCTGTTATTTATGACGAAATCAAACAAATGCCACAAGGGATCAAAACAGAAATTGGAGAAAGAGGATCTGACCTATCAGGCGGACAAAAACAAAGAGTTGTCATCTCAAGAGCATTTTTGAAAAATAGTAGTATCATTATCTTTGACGATACCTTTTCAGCATTAGACAATCGAACTTCTCGGAGCTTTACTAGAAAACATTAAAGAACTAACAAAAGAAAAAACTTGTATTATCATTTCTAATAAAATAGCAGATGTAAAGCAAAGTGATCAGATTGTCGTATTGCACAATGGAACGATTGTAGAGCAAGGAGTTCATGAAGAATTAATACGAAAAGAAGGAATTTACCAAGAATTTTATGAACAACAATCCACCAAAGCAGAACCTAGCTTTTTAGGATAGAGATGGGAATTTGTGTCTGTTGCAAAGGATGCAAGAAAGGAAAAACATATGAAAAATAAAACTTTACAAAGAATGTACAAAATGCTAAAACCACAAGCAAAATCCATAGCAATCATATCTATTTTAGCGATTTTAATCAATATTGGTGAAGTAGTAAAACCATATTTAATTAAAATAGTTATTGATGATTTTTTAACAGCTAATTTATATCAAAAAGGAATTATGACCATTGGTATGATTGGTGCTATTTATATTGCCATTGTTATCATAGGAAATATTTTAGATTTCATTGTTACGACTGCTACTAGTATGATGGGAGAAAATGTAGTTTATTCGATTAGAAACAAGCTGTATAAATATGTGCAATATGCTAATATCCCATTCCATGATAGAACACCAGCTGGTAAGCTTTTTGTTAGAATAACTAGTGATGTGGAGGACATTACCACATTATTTAAGGAAGTTATTACTACTTTTATAAAAGATATTTTAATGATTGTAGCTTTTATCATTATGATGTTATCTCTTAATTTTAAGTTAGCACTTTTGGCACTTTCCATTATACCTTTTGTCGTTTTAACCTCAGTGATTATTACAAAGATTAGTAATAAACTACAAGAGTATTCTAAAATGGTAAAAACGAAATTAAATACCTTTTTAGCAGAATCCATTTATGGGGTAAAATTGATAAAAATTTTTAACCGACAATATGAAAAGCAAAAAGAGTGTGAAGAATTATGTACAGATTTTTGGAAGTCTAGGATTCCATTAGGTATCACAGAGGCTTTTTTACCAGGTATTATGACAATTTTAGAGAATTTAGGAGTTGCTGTTATTGCTTGGGCAAGCATTAATTATCTAGTAGGAACTAGTATCGACGTTGGTTTAGTATATGTGTTTGTTACTTATATTAAGCAAATATTTGATCCAATCAATCGATTAGTGGAAAATTTTGAAACCATTCAAGAGGCAGTGGTTTCCATTGACAAAATTTATGAAATATTAGAACATAGAGAATATCTAGAAAATTTTGAAGAAGGGCAAATATTAGAAAAGGTAGAAGGCAAAATCGAATTTAAAAATGTTTGGTTTGCCTATGAAGGGGAAAACTGGATTTTAAAAAATATTAGTTTTACGATTGAACCAGGAAAAAGTGTTGCATTTGTAGGAAAGACAGGTTCAGGAAAAACCACTATTACCAATTTAATCAATCGATTTTATGAAATACAAAAAGGTGAAATACTGCTAGATGGAATTAATATAAAAGATATTAATTTGCGTTCTTTAAGAGAAAAAATTGGTATTATTTTGCAAGATCCATTTGTTTTTGCAAGGAGTATCAAAGATAATATTCAGCTAAATAAAAACTTTTCAGATGAATATATTAATAAAACAATTGAATTGGCCTCAGCAGAAGAATTTATCAATAGTTTACCAAATGGAATTGACGAGATTTCACAGGAAAGAGGAAGTTCTTATTCTTCTGGACAAAAACAGTTATTGGCATTTGCTAGGATTTTTGCTCACAATCCTTCGATCTTTATTTTAGATGAGGCAACTGCTAATATTGATACAAAAACAGAAGAGTTAATTCAAAAGTCTGTTGATAAAATTTCAAAGGAAAAGACTTCGATTTTTATTGCTCATCGATTGTCTACCATTGTAAATGTGGATCAAATTATTGTTCTAAATCAAGGAGAGATTATGGAACAGGGAAGTCATTCCGAATTAGTGAATCGCCCAGATGGCTATTATAGTAAATTATATAATGCTTATTATAGTGGATTAGTTGGATAGACTTGTACTTTTTTTGAGAATTTTACAAACCATAATACTTAAAAGATTTTGAATGTAGGAAAATAAAAAACAGAAGTATGATTATCCTGTTAAGAAAGTAGAGAAAAGATTTAAATTTTTTCTATTTTTTCTTGACATCTAATAAAACTTATGATTAAATATTGACTAAGATATGAATAAGGTAAAAATTTACATATTAATTCAACAACATATCTTGAATTTTATGAAAATGGAAAGGTGGTGATAGTATGGAAAATACTATGGCAAATGTGATATTGACGGAATTAAGAGAATTTAGAGAAGAGAATAACAGAAGATGGGAACAAAATGATAAACGTTGGGATGAAAATGATAAAAGATGGGAACAAAATGAAAAGCGTTGGGAAGAGAATGACAAAAGATGGAAACAAAATGAAAAACGTTGGAAAGAGAACGACAGAAGATGGAAGCAAAATGAAAAACGTTGGGAAGAGAATGACAAAAGATGGAAACAAAATGAAAAACGTTGGCAAGAGAATGACAAAAGATGGGAACAAAATGAAAAACGTTGGCAAGAAAACAACAAAAAATGGGAAGAAAGCTATCAACTTTGGATGAAAAACAACGAAAAATGGGAAGCAAATGACAAAAGGTTGACAGCTTTAGAGGAAGGACGTAAAAAAGACAGATTAGACTTAATCGATATTTTGGGAACCATGGAAAAAGGTATTAACAATCAGTTTAACGAAATGAAAGAATACTTTGATGCCAAATTTGAAAAGGTTTTTATTTCACAAAAAGTAAATGACATGGAACATGCTGAATTCAAAAAATTAGTTTGTGCCCATCAAGGAAGACTAGATTTTTATAATGCAAGAATTAGTAGATTAGAAGAATGGAAAGAACAGTTTGACCTAGGTGAATTTACAGCAGTGTAAATAGTAAAAAATCGAAAAAGAAGAAGTAAGAAATAGAATAATAAAGGTAGTAGTAAAAGAAGTAATAAAAAAAGATAGAGTTACAATTTATTGGCAACTTATATAAATAATAAATTTTGCATATAAAATTAATGGCTGTAAATTGTAACAGATGAATCAGGAATTTGCAGAAAATAAAGAAAAAAGTGTTGCAAAAATCAATAGATGTGGTATAATAAATAACAATAGAAAAGATAAAAACGATAACAAGGACAAGATCAATAATATAATATCTTAAAGAGAGCCAAAGAAAGCTGTGATTTTGGTAAGTAAAAATTATTTATTATCACCTTAGTTTGTTGTTAAACTGAAATGAAAAAATTAAGTTTAGCCGTATACCTGCGTTAAAGGAAAATTGAGAGAGCGGATTGTATAATTTTTATATTCTAGGAAATTATGGAAGTTAGATAACTTTCTATAGAAGATAAATTTGTTTTTACTAAATTTGCTAAAATAGGTGGTACCGCGGAAAGTAGAGAACTTTTCGTCCTAAATTATTTAGGATGAGAAGTTCTTTTTGAATGAAAAATACTTAAAAAGGAGAAAAAATGGAAGCAAAATATGTAAGAGATGAAATGAATGCAAAAATCTCAATGGGTGAAGTATCACTCCTATGTGATGAAAAAATTTTAGATAAAAAGGTAACGAATCGAATTATCACAAGTACAATTTTACAATTGCATCTAAAAAAACAGATTCAATTCAATAAAGATCAAAAAGGAAAAATTATCCTACAAATACAAAATGCGAAAGAGCCGTTAAAGAAAACAGAAAACTTGATATTAAAATGCTTAAAAGCAAGCGATATAGAAAAAGACAACCAATTGCAATTAGAAGAAATTACGAGAAGCAATAATCAAATTTTTCGTAAAAATAGAAAACAATTGAAAGATTTCATTATAGAAGAATCAATAGAAGATGGATATATTGATAAAGAAAAATTAAAATTAAAGGAAAAGTACTTTAATACAATGATGTCAATGATTTTACTAATGGTTTTATTTTTTATTGTAAGAATTGGATGGGGAGATTTATTACGGTTGCTTACTTATTTTATGCTTATTTACTGGCATAGGCGTATACTTGTATAAAAAATTTAAAAATACTGACATATATACCAAAAAAGCAAAAGAAGAAAAAGAAAGACTAAAGGGATTAAAGAAGTATTTACAAGATTATTCCTTAATTAATAAGAGCGAAATTTTAGAAATCTATTTATGGGAGAAATATTTAGCTTATGCTACTATTTTTAATATCAATCATAATATAGTAGAGATTTTACAGGTCAATTTAGAAGAAAAAACAAAGGACAAAAAAGAAATTCAATTTGACTTTTACGAAAACAAATATTTTTATATAGACGATAGAAATCAAAAAGTATATATTGATCCAAAAGATCAAGAAAATCTTTTTCAACCAGAATATGATATAAAAAGAAAGGAAGGTGAACAAAAATGAGAGAACTAAAAATCAAAGGAATTTACAAACACTTCAAAGGGGACTATTATTTAGTAGAAGACATAGCCTATCATAGTGAAACCAAAGAAAAAATGGTAGTATATAGGCATTTATATGGAGATAGTTCTTTATGTGTTAGACCATTGGATATGTTTTTATCAGAAGTAGATCATGAAAAATACCCTGATGTAAAACAAAAATACAGATTTGAATTACAAGAAATCGAAAGTGTAAATAAATAGGGACACGAGGACGTAGATAATGTCCCTATGATAAATAATACATTAAGTTGGAAATTTTGAGTATTTAGGGACATTATCTACGTCCTCGTGTCCCCAACCAATAAAAGGAGGAATGGAAAGATGTACAAAAAAGTAGAATTAAAAAATGGCTTTGTAGGAATGGAAAAAGAAGTAGCCAAAACATGGAAGGAGAAAGATATCATCCAAAAGAACTTTGCGATGAATGAAGGGAAAAGGCATTTTACCTTTTATGATGGACCACCAACTGCTAATGGAAAGCCACATGTAGGGCATATTGAGACAAGGGTAATGAAAGACATTATCCCAAGATATAAAGTGATGAAAGGCTACAAAGTAATCCGTAAAGCTGGATGGGACACCCATGGGCTTCCAGTAGAACTTGAGATTGAGAAAAAATTAGGAATTTCAGGGAAAGAGCAAATTGAAGAATATGGGGTAGAAAAGTTCGTCAAAGAATGTAAAGAAAGTGTATTTACCTATGTTTCTATGTGGGAAGAGATGACAAATAAAGTAGGTTTTTGGGTAGATATGGAAAATCCATATGTTACTTATCATAATGAATACATTGAATCAGTATGGTGGGCATTAAAACAAATGTGGGAAAAAGGTCTTTTATATGAAGGTCACAAAGTTATGCCATATTGCCCAAGATGTGGAACTGCTTTATCTTCTCATGAAGTAGCACAAGGGTATAAAGATGTGAAAGATTTAACTTGTATTGCTAAATTTAAAGTAGTAAATGAAGATCAATATATTTTAGCATGGACAACAACACCATGGACTTTGCCTTCTAATTTGGCACTTTGTGTTAATAAATCGTATGAATATGCAGAAGTAAAAGCAAACATGGGAACAGAAGAAGAGCCACAATATGAAAACTACATTTTAGCTAAAGATTTATTGGAAAAAGTTTTAAAAGAAACACCTTATGAAGTAATCAAAACTTTCAAAGGAGAAGAACTACTTGGTACCAAATATGAAAGATTAATGCCATGGGGCGAAGTAAAAGGCAAAGCCTTTGAAGTGATTCATGGGGACTATGTTAATTTAGACGATGGTACAGGAATTGTTCATATTGCACCAGCTTATGGAGAAGATGACAGTTTGGTATCCAAACAAAATGGCATTACTTTTATCAATTTAGTAGATAAAGCAGGAAAGTTTGTAAAAGAGGTAGAGCCATGGGCAGGAAGATTTGTAAGAGACTGTAACGAAGATATTTGTAGATGGTTAAAAGAAGAAAACAAATTATTCAGCAAAGAAAAACATTTACACTCTTACCCTCATTGTTGGAGATGTGACACACCACTTCTATATTATCCAAAAGAGAGTTGGTTTGTGGCAATGAGCAAACTAAGAGATGAATTAGTTGCCAACAACAATAAAGTAAACTGGTACCCAGACACCATAAGAACAGGAAGATTTGGAAAATTTTTAGAAAATGTAATTGACTGGGGAATTTCAAGAGATCGATATTGGGGAACACCATTACCTGTATGGACTTGTGAAGATGAAAATTGTCGTCATCAAGAGTGTATTGGTTCGATTGAAGAATTGAAAGAAAAAGGAATGGACGTGCCAGAAGATATTGAATTACACAAACCATATATTGACAACGTAGCTTTAAAATGTCCTAAATGTGGCAAAAAAATGCACAGAGCCAAAGAGGTAATCGACTGTTGGTTTGACTCTGGTTCTATGCCTTTTGCCCAATGGCATTATCCATTTGAAAACCAGGAAATGTTTGATAACAATTTCCCAGCTGGCTTTATTTCAGAAGCAGTTGACCAAACCAGAGGTTGGTTCTATACCTTAACAGCGATTGGAACGGCTCTATTTGGCAGAACCCCATTTGAAAATTGTATTGTATTAGGTCATGTGTTAGATGAAAAAGGACAAAAAATGTCAAAATCCAAAGGAAATGGTGTAGACCCAATGGAATTACTAGATACCGTAGGAGCAGACGCAACTAGATGGCATTTTTATACCGTAAGTGCCCCTTGGCTTCCAACTAGATTGGGACTAAACAATGTACAAGAAACTCAAAGAGGATTTCTAAGTACCTTATGGAATGTGTATTCTTTCTATGTACTATATGCCGAAATTGACCAATTCAATCCATTGCAATATCAAGACTTTAAACCAACGAATATCATGGACAAATGGATTTTATCAAAATTAAATACTTTAATAAAAGAGGTAGATGATAAATTAGAACATTATGATATTACCTCAGCAGCTTTACAAATAGAAGCTTTTACCGATGAACTTTCTAACTGGTATGTTCGTAGAAATCGAGAAAGATTTTGGGCACAAAAATTAAATGACGAAAAAATTGGAGCTTACTGTACCTTATATAGAGTATTGACAACGTTAGTAAAAGTAATTGCACCATTTGTACCATTTATGGCAGATGAAATCTATCAAAATCTAGTCGTAGGATTAAATCCACAAGCACCAGAAAGTGTACATTTGTGCTTATGGCCAGAAGTAAGTGAGGCAGAGATTGATAAAAACCTAGAAACAGAAATGGATTTAGCTTATAAAATCGTAAAATTAGGACGTGGAGCAAGAAACATCGCAAACATTAAAAATAGACAGCCACTTTCCAAAATGCTAATCTCTATTGACACCTTACCAGAATACTATGCAGACATAGTAAAAGAAGAATTAAATGTAAAAGAAATTGACTTAGGAGCCGAAATGTCAGACTATGTGAATTTTGAAATCAAGCCAAACTTACCAGTATTAGGAAAAGAATATGGAAAACTAATTCCAAAAATCAAACAAGAAATTGCTAACAAAAATCAAATGGACTTAGCCAATACCGTAAAAAACGGTGGTGTAGAATACATTGAAATCGGTGATACACAAATCGGGCTAAATGCAGAAAATCTATTAGTTACCATGCAAGGAAAAGACGGATTTGCCTTTAGTGGAGAAGGCGAAATCGGTGTTGTATTAGACACACACATTTCTCCAGAATTAAAAGAAGAAGGCTATGTAAGAGAAATCCTATCCAAAGTACAAAACATGAGAAAAGACAAAGGCTTTGAAGTGTTAGACCATATTCATCTTTATGTAGCAGAAAATAGCATGCTAGAGGACATCATCCAAAAGAATGAATCAATAATCAAACATGACACACTAGCTGTCGAAATTATTTACAATCAAAATCGAAACACTTACACAGAAATGAATATTAATGGAGAAAGTTTGAAAATTGATGTGGAAGTGTGCTAGGGGTGATTTCTGGGTCATGTAATCGTAATATAAAAGCGAAAGGGGAATAAAGATGGAGGAAGAGAACCAAAATAACAATTCAGTTTCAAATGAGAAAACAACTCATTTTAATGTGAGTACAGGAGAAAATATAGAGAGAAAAAGAAAAAAGAAAACAGCATTATCAGTCATTGCCATAATATTAATAATAGCAATGGTAGTAGGTCTTATTTATTATTTTACAATTTATACAAAGCCAGACCAAATGTATAAAAGATTAGTAGGAAGTTCAATTGATTCCTATACAGTTGGAATAAAAAACATGAATTATAAAACATCTAAAACATCATTCAAATTAGATGCTGATTTAGATACCGATAAAATCAATAAAAACGTAACAGATTTAATCAATAAAATCAAGCTAGGAATGGAAGTACAAACCGATAACGAAGATAAACAAGTTTTAATGAATTTAAAAGCAGATTATGAGCAGGAAGATTTATTAGAACTTCAAATGTATTCTGATATCGACAAAGAAAAGACATATATGCAATTTAAAAATTTCTTAGAAAAATATATGGAAGTAGAAAATATGGAAGATGAATTCTATACTTATTTTGAAGAAATTTTAGAGCAACAAAAAATGACAGGGGCGGAGAAGAAATCTTTACAAAAGGCTTGTAATATAGTAAAGAAAGAATTGACAAGTGCCATCAAAGAGGAGTACTGTACAGCAGAAAAAGAAGATATTACAGTGAATGGTAAAACAATTGCCACCACAAAAAATATAATTAAAATGCATCAAAAACAATTTAAAGAAGAATGTACAACTATATTTAAACATTTAAAAGACAATAAAGATTTTATAGATTGTTTTGAAGATGAAGATGAAATCATAGAAGTTTTAGAAACTCTATTAGATCAAGTGGAAGAATTGGAGGAAGATGAAAAATCAACAATAGAACTAGCTATTTATACCAGAGGAATTATGCAGAAAGTAGAAAAAGTTACCCTAGCATTTGATAGCGAAGAAAGTGAAGAAAAGATTACCATAGAAGTGACTAAAATAGATAAAAATTCCTATGATTTTGAAATTTTAGAAGAAAGTAAAACCATAGGCAAAGGAAATGTCAAGACAGAAGAAAAAAATAAAGAAGAAGGAACCATTCAATTAGAAATTGAAATAGAAAACTTTGGAAACTTAAAATTAAATATGGAATATAGCCAAAAATTCAATCAAGATATGGATAAAATAGACGTAAAAGATGCTGTAAAATCTAACCAATTGACGAATTCGGCTCAAGAAACCTTAGCCACTAATTTACAAAAATCAAAATTATATGAAATCATTGCCAATATTTCAGGAGTGAGTAATTCCACAGTATCAGGAAATACCGATAAAAACCAACCAACTTATGACATCTTAGACGAAGATGAAGAGAATAAACAAGAGACAGAAGATAAAAAGGAAAATAATAATGATAATAATAAGGAAGAGCAAAAAGTAGAAACCCAAAATAATGAAATTGTATCTTATGATGGCAAACAAAAAATAATTTTTAATATGCCAAAAGGATATCAATTAGGCTATACATCAGATAATTACAAATCATTTGACAAAGGAGATACATCCATCAAAATATCAACTGCCTATGGGAATAAAGAAGAATATTATAAAGATTTGCAACAAAAGAAAAAATACTATGAAGAAGATTCCTACTATAACAATGTCAGTTTGTCAGACATGAATACAATTGAAGTAAAAGGAAAAACCTTCTATCGTGCAACTCTTTCTTATCAATATACAGATGAAGAAGCAGAAACAAAAAGTGAAACAACCTATGTATGGTCAGAAATTTCAGAGCAGAGTGTCGTAGATTTTGAAATTCAAAATTCCAATAAAATCTCATCTCAAGAGCTAGAAGAAATTTTAACAGTTGAGATTCAAAAAAAATAGTATAACAAAATTGCCAAAAGGGATAACCTTTTGGCAATTTTTTAGCACATCATTTGATGTGGGTTTTGGGCAAAGCTGTTAACTTAACCGCAAAGGCTTCATTACACTCCTTTTGGCTACTTTTGGGACAGGTCTACGAGATTTTTTTTCAAATGACTTGACAGTTTACAATAATAAAGATAAAATAGAATAGGAAGGAAAAAATATATTGTTAAAAAAGTAAATATATATTTTATTCGAACATTGAAAATTAAATAAGAAAGAGGTGTATGATTATGAACATTGTAATCATAATCGCCACTATCTTAATCTCATTAGCAATCGGATTTCCAATAGGAATGGTATATCGTAAAAAGATTGCAGAGTCTAAAATTCAGGGAGCAGAAAACGAAGCAAAAAGACTAATTGATTTAGCGAAAATAGAAGCAGAAAATTTGAAAAAAGAAGAAATCTTCAAAGCGAAAGAAGAAATTATGAATAGCAGAAAAGAGTTAGATCAAGAGATTAAAGAAAGAAGAGGCGAAGTACAAAAACAAGAAGCAAGATTAATTCAAAAAGAAGAAAATCTGGAAAAACGTGAAGGGAATTTTGAAAAGAAAGAGCGAGAACTAGAAAGAGAATCACAAGATATGGAAAAGCAAAAAGAAGAAATTACGCAATTACATGATGAACAGATGGAAAAACTTCAAAAAATTGCATCTTTGACAAAGGATGAGGCAAAAGCCAAATTGTTATCGGAAATGGACAAAGAATTAACAGCTGAAAAAGCAGCACTAATTCGTGAAAAAGAACAAAAGGCAAAAGAAAGTGCCATCAAGAATGCAAAAGAAATTCTAAGTTATGCTGTGCAAAAATGTGCAGCAGATCATTCGCAAGAAACTACAGTATCTATTGTAGCACTTCCAAATGATGATATGAAAGGAAGAATTATTGGTAGAGAAGGTAGAAATATAAAAGCATTAGAAACGTTAACAGGAATTGACCTAATCATTGATGATACACCAGAAGCAGTCGTTTTGTCAGGATTTGATCCACTAAGAAGAGAGGTTGCTAAAATTGCTTTGGAAAAATTAATTGATGATGGAAGAATTCATCCAGCTAAAATTGAGGAAATGGTAGAAAAAGCAAAAGAAGAAGTTGATACTACCATCAAAGAAGAAGGCGAAAGAGCAGTTTTAGAAACAGGAGTGATTGGACTTCATCCAGATGTTGTTAAATTAATTGGAAAACTAAAATATAGGACAAGTTATGGACAAAATGTGCTAAATCATTCGATTGAAGTTTCTAATTTGGCAAGAATTATGGCAGAAGAGTTAGGATTGGATCCTAAAATTGCAAGAAGAGCAGGACTATTACATGATATTGGAAAAGCTCTAGACCATGATATGGAAGGAACTCATGTTGAAATTGGTGTGGAGGTTCTTAAAAAGTATAAAGAAAATCCTATTGTAATTAATGCCGTAGAAGCTCATCATGGAGATGTAGAACCAAAAACATTAGAAGCTGTTTTGATCCAGGCAGCAGATGCAGTATCTGCATCAAGACCAGGGGCAAGAAGAGAAACGGTGGAAGCTTATATCAAGAGATTACAAAATCTTGAGGAAATTGCAGATTCTTTTGATGGTGTTGAGAAATCATTTGCGATTCAAGCTGGTAGAGAGGTTAGAATTATTGTGAAACCAGATAGAATTTCAGATGATAAGATGACAATTCTGGCAAGAGATGTAGCAAAAAAGGTGGAAAGCGAAATGGATTATCCAGGTCAAATTAAAGTGAATGTAATTCGAGAAACAAGAGTGATTGATTATGCGAAATAAGAAAAAAGTTGTGATGTGAAAGTCACAACTTTTTTTGCGTAGGAGGATTGATAAATCAGCCAAAAGATAGTATAATAATACGGATATAATTTCTTAAGTTTGATCAATTATACTGATTTTGAAAAATGTTAGGAGGAATTTATGAAAATAACAGTTGGAGGAAGTTTTCATGAACCAGGTTGGACAGAAGTTTTAAATACAGTAACAAAATTACAATCTGCTGGGCATCAAGTATTAGCACCTCGGAGCAGAATGGGAACCAATTAATATAAATGATGAATTCGTAAAATTTAAGGGAGAAGAAAAGTTTTCTATGGAAGAGTTACAAAAAGGATTTTTTTCTTGTATGGATAGAAGTGAACCTTATGTAATTAGTAATCCAAACTCATATGAAGGATATATGGTTTCAATAGAATTTGGATATGCTACTTATAGTATTTTACATACTGCTAGTGAGTTGAGAAAAATATATTTTACTAATATTCCACTAGGATATGACAAATTTGCGTTAAATCCCAATCTTTCTTTTAATACTTTTTTGAGAAATTTGTATCATGATCCAGCATTTCAAAATGAATTAGCTTTTTACAAGAGAATTAAAGATAAGAGAGACAAAATTTTTACATATAGTAGTGAAAGAGATTTTTATGATGACTTACGAGATATGTATGGAAAAGTTTTATTATTAAAAGAACGAAATAATCTGGTGATCGGTTTAGATAGTTTACTTGATAGAGATATTCGACTTGAGCAAGATGATGAATATGAATTATAATCTTTAAAGATTTTATGGGAAAACTATTGTAACTTCCATATAAAGTTTCTTGCTTATTAAAAAAATATATAGTATGATATAAAAAACAAACACAGAAAGAAGGAATAGAATGAAAATCTTAGCCGTAGGAGATCTAATTGGTAATAGTGGAATTCAAGAGTTAAAAAAGCAATTAGGAAAAATAAGACAAGAAGAACAAATTGATTTTGTCATTGTAAATGCAGAAAATGCAGCAGAAGGAATGGGAATCACACAGCAAAACTTCCATGACATCTTAGCATTAGACGTGGATGTTATCACAATGGGAAACCATACTTGGGGGAAAAAAGACATCTTTAAATTTATGGATCATCCCAAATTGATTCGACCAGCCAATTATCCGAAGGGGGTAGTAGGAAAAGGATATAACATCTATACCTGTCAAGATAAGAAAATAGCTGTCATTAATTTAATTGGACGTGTTGATATCAACGTGCTTTCTGAAAATCCATTTGTGCTAGTAAAAGAACTAGTAAAAAAGTTACAGCAAGAAGTAGACTTAATTTTTGTTGATTTTCATGCAGAAGCAACCGCTGAGAAAATCGCTATGGGCTATTTCTTAGATGGAAAAGTAACAGCTGTCTATGGTACTCATACTCATGTACAAACCGCAGACGAAAAGATTTTGCCAAACGGAACAGGTTATATTACAGACATCGGTATGACAGGTCCAAAACATTCTGTAATTGGAATGGACATTTCAGCTTCTTTAAAAAGATTTGAAACCACTTTACCAGAAAGATATAAAATAGCAACAGGAGAATGTATTTTAAATGCTGTTGTGTTTGATATAGATAACGCTAATAATAAGGTAAAAGCTATAAAAAGATTGTATTTATAGACGATAGAAAGAAGGGTGTCGAAATTGAAAAAAGATTGCGATGAAATTAAATAAAAATTTTTAGAAAACTATTTACAAATATTTCCATTTGATATAAAATAACAATCGTAAAAGTTGCAACAAAAAATAAAATTATAGGAGGCAAAAGAAAAATGGAAGTTTTAAAAATTTCATCCAAATCAAACCCTAATTCAGTAGCGGGAGCAATTGCTGGATTAGTAAAAGAATCAAGTAAAGCAGAAATGCAAGCAATCGGAGCAGGAGCATTAAATCAGGCAGTAAAGGCAGTGGCAATAGCAAGAGGCTTTGTTGCACCAGCAGGAGTGGATTTAGTTTGTATACCAGCATTTGCAGAAGTGGAAGTCGAAGGAGAGGACAGAACTGGTATGAAACTAATCGTGGAGTCAAGAACTTAAAATTGAAAATAAATGTGGCGCAAATGGGGATGTGCAATAGGGACGGTTGTTTTTGGGGGAGCTGGTGTATTTAGAAAAGAAATAATTATTTTTATTAAAAAAAATA
>CANONT010000021.1 GCA_947567695.1 uncultured Clostridium sp. | reverse complement strand
ATGTATGTAAGCTTTTATATTAAGTTTTTGTTACATTTTTATTGCTTTTTGCCAATAACCTTAGGGAAATAAGGCAAATGCCGATTTAAAACATAGGAATTTATATTTCTCTTGTTTTAACTACTATTTTGTGGTAAACTGATAACAAAGAGGAGAATTAAATGGAAATTACTGGTGAAATACAAGATATTATATACAAAAATGAAATAAATAGTTATACCATAGCTGAGTTTGAGACAGAAGATGAAACGACTACGGTAGTGGGATATTTGCCATTTATTAATAGTGGTGATACGTTAAAGATCATTGGAAAGTTTGTAGAACATAAAGAATATGGTAGACAATTTAAGATAGATACCTTTGAAAAGTTGATGCCACAAACATTAGGTGCGTTAGAGAGATATTTAGCAAATGGGAATATTAAAGGAATTGGGGAAGCTTTGGCAAAAAGAATTGTAAAGAAATTTGGAGAGGAAACCGTTCCTATTTTTAAGTATGAACCAAAGAGATTAGCAGAGATAAAAGGGATTTCGGAAAGTAAAGCGATTCAAATGTCAGAGGATTTTATACAAAATTGGGAAGTGTGGCAAATTGTAGGTTTTTTAGAGAGATTTGGGATTGGTGCAGAACATGCGAAAAAAGTATTTGATTTGTTTGGAACGAATGCGATTGAAGAAATTGAAGCAAATCCGTATATCTTAATTGATATAGCAAGAGGGGTAGATTTTAAGCAAATTGACAAAATGGCTCTTGATTTAGGAATTAATTATGATAATGAAAAGCGAGTCATTAGTGGTATTAAATATGGATTAATTAGAAGTACTTATAATGGACATGCTTGTGTATTGCAAAGTAATTTAATCGAGTTTGTGATTAATCTTTTAGATGTTTCTACAGAAAATGTGGAAGATGGGCTAATTAGTTTAAAAGTAAAAGATGAAATTGTAATCGAAGAAAGAGAAAATGAGAAATATGTTTATTTGCAAACTTTTTTCAATACAGAGGCAGAAATTGCTATCAGGATTAATCGATTACAAAAAGCAAAAAATGTGAAAAAAGTAGCTCATATGGAAACAGAACTGAAAAAAGTGGAAGCAAAGTCAAGAATTGAATTGTCCGAAAAACAAAAAGAAGCCATAAAATTGATCAATGACAACAATGTAGCGATTATTACTGGTGGACCTGGTACTGGAAAAACTACGATTATTAAAACCATGATTGATGTTTATGAAGAAAAAGGGAAGAAAGTCGTTCTTTGTGCACCAACGGGAAGGGCGGCTAAAAGAATGACAGAGACAACAGGAAAAGAAGCATCTACTTTACATCGTTTATTAGAGATTGGAAAAATTGATGAAGATAGTTTGTATAAAAATACATCAGATTATGAAGGTGCTCCTATTGATGGAGATTTAATTGTCGTAGATGAAATGTCAATGGTGGATATGTTTTTGATGAATTATTTGCTAAAATGTATTTATCAAGGGACAAAATTAATATTAGTGGGAGATGAAGATCAGTTAGCATCTGTGGGACCAGGTAGTGTTTTAAAAGATTTGATTCATTCCGAGCAAATAGCAACGATTCATTTGGATAAGGTTTTTAGACAAGCAGCGAAAAGTAAAATTGTCTTAAATGCCCATAGGGTCAATCAAGGAGAAGGCTTTTTGAAAAAAGGAGAAGAGGAATTTTCAGAAGAGATGCAAGAGGATTTCTTTTTTATCAAAGGAACCAATCAAGAAAAAATGTTGGCAGAGGTCATTTCTCTATGTACAGGGAGATTACAGAATTATGGAGATTACGACTTTTTTCAAAATATACAAGTATTATCTCCAACCAAAAAAGGAATGCTAGGAACGAAAGAGTTAAATAAAGCTTTGCAACAACAATTAAATCCTAACATGCATAATTTACCAGAAAAGGCAAGTATGGGAGCGGTTTATCGAGCTGGTGATCGTGTGATGCAGATTAAAAATAATTATGATATCTACTGGGAAAGACAAGTTTCTGGTAAAAAAGAAATGGGAAGTGGCGTCTTTAATGGAGAGATCGGAACTATTACAGAAATTAATGAGAAGGAAAAACAATTGGAAATTCGTTTTGATGATGAAAAAGTAGCTTGGTATGAATTTTCCAACTTAGACCAAATTGAACATAGTTATGCGATTACGATCCACAAATCTCAACGGAAGCGAGTTTGATGTGGTGATTATGGTGGTTCCACCAACTTCACCTATGCTGATTACTAGAAATTTACTTTATACAGGTATTACGAGAGCAAAAAAGCTTCTAGTGATTGTTGGCATGGAAAATGTAGTGGATTTTATGATTCAAAATGTGGACGTGAAGAAAAGGAATACTGGTTTGGCATATAAAATGAGACAGTAGGGACAGGTCTTAACTGTCTCATTTTTCTATCCTAGGGAAGTTATCGATTTAAGGTGCAAAAACTGCACTTTAAGTATTGATATTATATCGTATAATTGATATAATATATAGGTAGAGGAATTTCTCTTATAACTTGCTGGCAAATGCTAATAATGAATTGAAATGCCATACATTGATTGAAAAGTAATATACAAGGAGGTTGTAAGAACAATAAGCGGTTATTTACATTACAAAAAAGTGACTGAAAAAGACAAAGAAATGAGACAGATGAGACCTATGCCACTTGTCTCATTTCTATTAAATCTAATCTATCCACCAACATGTGGAATATGTGGAAAACTAAATCCAAATTTTTTATGTCATAAATGCGAAAAGCAACTAGAAATCCAAGCCAAATTTGCAATCGAAGAAAATCAAAATAGAAATTATTATTTTCAAGAACATTTATATATCTTTGAATATCAGGGAATGATAAGAAAAGTAATTCTAAATTATAAATTTAAAGATCAATCCTATTTATACAAGACAATTGTAAATTTTTTGTTAAAAAATGAAAAATTCTTTGAAATTTTGAAATCTTATGATACAATGATACCAGTTCCAATTAGTCAAAAAAGAAGAAAAGAAAGAGGTTATAATCAAAGTGAATTAATAGCCAAAGAAATAGCCAAGAGAGTAGGAATTCATTATAATAACCAATGCCTTTTTAAGACCAAAAATATTATAGAACAAAGTAAACTAAATAAAGAAGAAAGACAAAAAAATATACAAGGTGTATATGAGTTGCACAATGAAAAATTGTTACAACATAAAAAAATATTGCTACTAGATGATATTTATACAACAGGAAGTACTGTCAATGAGTGTAGTAGAATACTAAGTAAGGCGAAACCTAAAAAAATAGGAGTATTTACCATAGCAAAGGATTAAAGGAGATGATTTTGGGGACGGAGGAAAAAATCATGATGTGAATTAAATAATATAGGTTAGCATAGAAAAATATAGGAAAAAATCATGATTTTTTCCTCCGTCCCCAAAATCATCTCAAAATCAATTTGAATAGGAAGGAAGTTTGAAATGGAAGATTTAGTAGAAAGCATATTAGACTATGTTAGGTCAGATTACACAGACTATGCCATTATGATTAATGGAGAGTGGGGGTCTGGAAAGACACACTTTTGGAATAACAAGATCAGAAAGAAAATTGAGTCATTACAGTTGAATGGAAAAAGGTATACAACGATCTATATGTCTTTATATGGAATTTCTAATTTGGAGGAAATTAGTAAAAAGATATTTATTGAAACGACCCAATTGATGGATAAAAATCTAAGAAGATTTATGGATGATAATGGTCAAACAACAATTCCAGAGTATGCCAAAACAGGGATTGACATGGCTAACTTTTTTGGTGTGACACAAAATGGCGATCGTGTAGATTATGGTGAGTTTTTCTCAACAGATGACAAGGTTTTATGTTTTGATGACTTGGAAAGAGCGAATGTTGATGTTATTGATATTTTAGGATATATCAATAATTTCGTAGAACATGATCATATCAAAACGATCATCATTTGTAATGAAAAAGAGCTTTCTACCAAATTAAAAAGTTCTAATTTGGAAATGAAAACTTTTATTGCGACCTACCTTTTGGACAAGCAAGATGAATTAAACAAGTCAGATAAGCCAATGGTTGAAAAGATTCAAGATAAAATTGAGCATGTTTTTGATAAAGCTAATGATTATGAAAGAATTAAAGAAAAGTTGATTGGCGAAACTTTTGAATATGCACCAAAGTTTGATTATATTATTAATGGAATTTTGATGCGATATGAAAATAATGCAGATTTGATTCGATTTTTAAGAGAGAATACAGGACTGATTATTTCTACTTTTAATAAAAGTGGAACGAGGAATTTAAGAATTTTGAAACATGCCTTAAACGATTTCAAAAAAATCTATGAAATGGTAAATAATTCTTATCCCAATACCAATCATAGAGTTATGCAAACGATGTTAATATTTACCATAGCGATTTCTTTTGAAATTAAAGCAGGTAAAATAACAAAAGATAAATTTGTTAATATCCAAGACAATGAAGAATATAAGTCTATTTTGGTATCTTCCAGAATATTAATGGATAACAGACAATTTTATATTAAAGAATTTGATAACAATTATTATTATAATTTTAAATCAGAATATCGTTTCTTTAAATTTATCGAATATTATATTAGAACTCGTATTTTTGATATGAAATTATTTAAAGAAAACATGGAAACTATTAGAAATACAGTTGATACGGAAAACTTACCTGGGTATAAAAGATTGTTAACGGAAGAATATTGGAAAATATCAGATGATCAATTTGATACGGTAATTCGAGAAGTTATTAGTGATGTAAAAGAAGGAAATTTGAGCTTAATTGATACGGTAAAATTATTTGCTTATTTTAGCTATTTTTCAAGAAAAGGTCTAATTGAATATGATTTAAAAACTCTAAAAAGTGTATTTTTTAATGGTATGAACATTGCTTCTTTATCTTCTGAATATTGTCCCAATCCAAAAGAAGAGTTAGGAAAAATTGCGATTGAAGAAGTAGAAGAGGATATGGAGGATATTTTAAAACATTTTAATACCCTAAATGATCAACTATTGGATAAAATGTATAAGGAAAAAGCAGAAGAGGTTATGAAATGTATTCCAATGAAAATGGAACAATTCTATGAGAAATTTGATAAGGAATGTATGGAGATACCAATTTTCAAATACTATGATCCATTCCAATTGTTCCAAAGAATTTCCTGTGCTAGTAATGAAGATATTGTTTTAATTAAAGAAAAGCTGACTGACAGAGCGAATCGATATACTAAAAAAATTGAACCAGAGATGAAAAATATTAAGCAATTGAAACAAGTGATTGATGATTATCTAAAAGGAAAAGATCCAACGATTAAGATTGTTATGTTAAAGGAATTTTCAAAAGATATGGGTTATATTTTAGATAAATATAAAATGAGTTTTTTACCAAAGAAAGAAGAAAAAATAGTGGAATTGGAGGAAGAATAGGAGGAAGTTAGCATGAGAAATAGTTATAGTAAACAAAAATATTTAGAATTATTAAGTAAGGAATACAGAAATATTAATGAAGTAACAGAAGAAATTATCAATTTACAAGCTATTATTAACTTACCAAAAGGAACAGAAATGTTTTTAAGTGATATTCATGGAGAATATGAGCCATTTGTGCACATTTTAAACAATGGAGGAGGAATTATTAAAAGCAAAATTGATTCTATTTTTGGGAATTCTATTACAGAAAAGGAAAGAGCGACACTTGCTACTTTAATCTATTATCCAGAAGAAAAACTAAAATTGGTAAAAAAGAAAATGGAAAACTTAGATGAATGGTATACCATTACCTTGTATCGTTTAATTGAAGTAGCCAAAAAGATCAGTTCAAAATATACAAGATCAAAGGTTAGAAAAGCGATTAATAGCGGATTTGAGTATGTGATTGACGAATTATTACATTCCCAAGCAGGAAATGAAAAAGATAAAGAAAAATATTATAAAGCCATTATAAAAACGATTATCGATTTGGAACAAGCAGAAAATTTTATTATTGCGATTTCTGATTTAATCAAAAGAATGGCAATTGATCATTTGCATATTTTAGGAGATATCTTTGATCGAGGACAATCTCCTGATTTGGTTATTGAGAAGCTAAAGAAATTTCACAGTATGGATATGCAATGGGGAAACCATGATGTTTATTGGATGGGAGCAAGTTGGGGAAATAAGGCTTGTATAGCGACAGTTATTAGAAATTGTGCAAGATATAATAATATAGCAATTTTAGAAGATGGTTATGGAATCAATATTAGACCTCTTTCTACTTTTGCTATGGAAACTTATCGAGAGGATGCTTGTCTAAATTTTATGCCAAAAGTTTATGATGATAACAAATATGATAGTAGTGATAAAGTGACAATTGCTAAAATTCATAAGGCAATTACAGTGATTCAATTTAAGTTAGAAGGACAATTGATTAAAAAGCATCCAGAATATCATTTAGATAATCGCCTTTTGCTAGATAAAATGAATTTAGAAAAAGGCTATGTGGTGCTAGATGGTAAAAAATATGAATTAAATGATACCAATTTTCCAACCTTAAATCCAAAAGATGTGTATGCATTAAGTAGTGAGGAAGAAGAAGTGATCGAGAGACTTTGCGAATCTTTTAAACATAGCCAGAAATTAAATGAACATACCGAGTTTATTTATCAAAAAGGAGAATTATATACGATATTTAATTCTAATTTACTATTTCATGCATGTATACCAATGGAGGAAAATGGAGATTTTAAGACGGTTGAGTTTTTAGGAAAAAAGGTCAGCGGAAAGAAATACTTTGATTTAGTGAATGAAACGATCCGAAAAGTGTATGTTAATAAAGACGAACAAGATGAGAATTTACTGGATATTATGTGGTTTTTATGGATCTCCCCAGATTCTCCATTTTTTGGGAAAAATAAAATGGCAACTTTTGAAAGTTATTTTATTAAAGATAAAGAAGCACATAAAGAAGAAAAAAATCCTTATTATTATTTATCGAATCAAGAGGAAATCTGTGATCAGGTTTTGAAAGAATTCGGTTTGGAAGGGAAAGAAGCTCATATCGTAAATGGTCATATGCCTGTAAAAGCCAAAAATGGAGAAAGTCCAGTTCGTGCCAATGGAAAATTGTTAGTCATAGATGGCGGTTTTGCTAAAAGTTATCAAGTTGCAACAGGAAATGCAGGTTACATATTAAGTTATAATTCAAATGGATTGCTTTTGAGTCAGAATAAGCCATTTGAGTCAGTAGAAAAAGCCATTAAAGAAGAGAAAGATATTATTTCAGAAATTGTGATTAAAAAGACAGGCATTGTAAGAAAGACAGTGGGAGACACAGATATTGGTAGCAGATTAAAAGAGGAGATAGAAGATTTATCAGAATTATTAAAATTCTATGAGTCTGGACAGTTAAAACAAATGAATTAGGTTTGGCAAAATGTTAAGAATTTTCTAATAAATGCAGATAAATGCTTGATTAGAAAATTCTTATTTTTTTCTTTTTCAATGCATAATTTTTTCCTTATTTGTCATAATAAGAATATAAACAAAAATATAACGAGGAGGAAAATTATGAAAGCAACTGGAGTTGTAAGAAGAATAGATGATTTGGGAAGAGTCGTAATCCCAAAGGAAATAAGAAAAACATTGAGAATAAAAGAAGGAGATCCGTTAGAGATATTTACAGACAGAGAAGGACAAGTGATTTTAAAGAAATATTCTCCAATTGGTGAGCTTTCAGAATTTGCAGCTGGCTATGCAGAAACGCTATCTAAAACAACAGGTCATATTGCTTGTATTACAGATAAAGATACTATTATTGCTGTATCTGGTGGTTCTAAAAAAGAGTTTTTGGAACAAGATATTAGTACAGAATTGGAACAATTAATGGAAGATAAAGAGATTTATACAAGTAAGGAAAATAGCGATGTTGCTATGCCAATTACGAAAAATGATAATCAAGAAAGAAAAAATAATGCGCAAGTGGTTTACCCAATTGTTTCTAATGGTGATACGATCGGTACGGTTATCTTGATGTCAAAGGAACCAAATGGTCAAATGAATGATGTGGAGAAAAAGGTCGCTCAGTCTGCAGCTACGTTTTTGGGTAGTCAAATGGATTTGTAAATTTAGGATAAAAATACGTTTCTTAAAACCTGAAAAAAGGGAATTTAAGGAACGTTTTTTTAAATTCAAATTACGACTTTTTGCCAGCGAGGGGGATAATATATCATTTTTTTACACTTTGTGTGTCGCAACCTACCAAATTAATTATTTATCTGTAGGTTGCTCCAATCGCACTCGCTTTGCTCGTTTTGCTGTCCACTGTTAAAGCTTGCTTGTTACAGTGGCAGTATGCATAGCTGGTCGCTTACGCAGTGTTGCAAAAATGATATATTATCCCCCTCGCTGGCAAAAAGTTGTAACTTAAATTTTTTAATGTATTGACGTAAATAAAAAAATAGTATATTATATTTACATAAATTAGTTGATGCTCTCTCTTTCAAACAACTAATTTAAATAAAATAGACAAGGAGAATTTTTATGACAAGAAAACAAGTAATGACATTTTTAGAAGGACAATTAAAGAAGTTGCAGGAAGCTCATGTAGCTGATCTGATGAGAGCTCGTCGGTCTGAGGAATTGGAACAAGTATTAGAAGATGTGGGATTGGAGTTTTCTCCGATTGAATCGTTTTTTAATGAAACAAAAGATGCGATTTATCAAGATGAGGAGGAAATTCCAAAACAGTTTTGCTATGAGTTAGGATTGTATATGCAACAATCCCATTTAGCAGATACCATTTTTTTTGAGGATTATGAGGTTTATCAAACTATACTTGAAGAAATGGAAGAAAGGCTTGCATTAGAAATGGCTACTCGCATGATTAGAAAAAATCTAAGTGAGTATACAATAGAAAAACTTCTCAGTAGCATTATGACAAGAGAAGAAGTAAAACAATTTTTGGAAGAGCAATTAAACAAATTGCCATCTCATGTGATTGATCTGATGAGGAATCGGCAGTATGAAGAATTGGAAAAACTATTAGAAGATATCGAATGGAGTTTTTCTCCGATTCAAGAATTTAATGAACTAAATAATGAATCAATTTATCAGTCAAAAACAGAGATTCCAAAAAAATTTTGTTATAAATTGGCATTGTATATGCAACAATCCCCTTTATCTGATGACATTTTCTTTGACGACTATAGAGATTATCAGACTCTATTAATAGAGCTTGAAGAAGAATTGGCAGATAAGATAGCGGATGTAATGAACAAAGATGATCTTTGTGAGTGTACGGTTGAAGAATTGCTAGGGTAACAGATAAAAGAGAGAGCGAAAGACAACAGCGTAATTTGCTGTTGTTTTTCTAATGATAAGAAATTTTCTTAACTTTCAATCGTAAAACTATGTATGGTAATAAATTTTTAGTAATTGTATTTAAAATAAAAATAAAATTTCTTGATTTTTTCCCTATTTTAAAGTATAATTTGGAAAGTAAATGAAATCAAAAAGGAGAAAATTATGAAAGCAATTGAAATCAGAAATAAATATCTAGAATTTTTCAAAAAACATGGACATACTGTCATTCCGTCAGCACCATTAATTCCAGAAAATGACCCATCTGTATTATTTAACACAGCTGGAATGCAACCATTAGTACCCTACTTATTAGGAGAAAAACATCCATCGGGAACCCGTTTAACCGATTATCAAAAATGTGTGAGAACAAATGACATAGATGAAGTTGGAGACAATCGTCATTTAACCTATTTTGAAATGCTTGGAAACTGGTCACTAGGGGACTATTTCAAAGAAGAATCCATTAGCATGAGTTTTGAATTTTTAACCAAAGAATTAGGAATTCCAGCAGAAAAATTATCGGTGACTTGTTTCGCAGGAGATGAAGATTGTCCAAGAGATACTGTTTCAGCAGATATTTGGAAAAAAGTTGGGATTCCAGAAGAGAGAATTTACTTTTATGGAAAAGGCGATAACTGGTGGATTGCAGGGGAAGAAGGACCATGTGGACCAGATACAGAAATGTTTTATGACACAGGAAAACCAGCCTGTGGATCCGATTGTCAGCCATCTTGTGACTGTGGTAAATATGTTGAAATTTGGAATAATGTCTTTATGGAATATTTCAAAGATTCAAAAGGTTATTCAAAATTAGAGAAAAAGAATGTTGACACTGGTTTAGGTTTAGAAAGAATGACAATGTTATTACAAGGGAAAGAAACGCCTTTTGATACTGAATTATTCAAGCCAGTAATGGACAAATTACAAGAACTTCAAAAAGAAGATTATATAGAAAGTAGAAGAATTATAGCAGAACATTTACGCTCTAGCATGATGATTATTTCAGACGGAGGAAAACCAAGCAATTTAGATAGAGGATATGTTTTAAGAAGACTAATTAGAAGAATGATTCGACATTTAAATAAACTACAAATCAATTTAGAAGAGTTATCCACTTTGATCGACTTGAATGTGGAAAACTTAAAAGAAATGTATCCAGAATTGGAAAAAAATAAGGAAACCATAAAAAGTGTTATTTTAGAAGAAAAAGATAAATTTGTAAAAACTTTAGCACATGGAGAAAGAGAATTTGAAAAAGAAGTCAAGAAAATGCAAGAAATAGGAAGCAAAAAGATTGCAGGCGAAATTGTTTTTCGATTATATGATACTTATGGATTTCCACCAGAAGTGACCAAAGAGCTAGCAACAGAACATGGCTATGAAGTAGATTTAAAGCAATTTGATGAATTATTTAAAAAGCATCAAGAAAAATCGAGACAAGGTTCAGAGCAAAAATTCAAAGGTGGATTAGCAGAGCAAACAGAAGAAACCATAGCATATCACACAGCCACGCATTTATTAAATGCAGCATTAAAGAGAGTGATTGGAGAAGAGGCTCATCAAAGAGGTTCTAACATAACAGTGGATCGAATGAGATTTGATTTCAATTGTGATCATAAATTAACAGAGGAAGAAAAGAAAGCAGTAGAGGATTTAGTCAATGAATGGATACAAGAAGGTTTAGAGGTAACCAAACAAGAGATGAAGAAAGAAGAAGCAATCCAATCTGGTGCGGAATGTATGTTTATTGAAAAATACCCAGATATTGTTACTGTATACAGCATAGGAGACGTTTCAAAAGAATTATGCGGAGGTCCTCATGTGAAAAATACGAAAGAGTTAGGAACCTTTAAAATTAAAAAAGAAGAATCTAGCTCATCAGGAATTAGAAGGATTAAAGCTGTTTTGCTAAAATGATGATTTTGGGGACGGAGGAAAAAATCATCATTAGGGTTAAAGCTAAAAAAATAAAGTAAAATAAAGAAAAATGATGATTTTTTCCTCTGTCCCCAAAATCATCATTGGAAGGGAATAAAATGGAAGATTGTTTATTTTGTAAAATAATTAAAGGTGAAATACCTTGTGATAAAGTGTATGAAGATGAGGAGATTTTTGCTTTTTATGATATTAATCCAGCAGCTCCGATTCATATTTTAGTGATACCAAAAAAACACATTGCTTCATTAGCTCATTTGGAAAAAGAAGATGAGGCAATCGTAGGAAGAATTTATGGCGTGATCAATCAAATTGCAGAGGAGAAAGGGTTTAAACAAGATGGTTATCGTGTGATTGTCAACTGTGGTAAGAACGGAGGACAGGAAATTATGCATTTGCATTTCCATATATTAGGTGGAAGAGAATTAGGAGAAAAAATTGTCTAAAACTATACACTTTTCATAATAGATGTGCTATAATTAATATAGTAGTAAAAAATGTACGGAGGTAAAAGACAATGTTTGAGAGTAAATATAGTAAAGTATTAACGGTAATATTAGTCATTGTAATTATTGCTATTCTTGGATTATTAGGATTTTTAGCATATGATTATTATGAAAATTATATTGTTACAAAAGATACTTCAGATTTCGTGGATAATTTTGAAGGCGATGTAGGAGATGGAGAAATAACAGAAGGAGACACAAATACAGAAGAAAATAATGAAGAAGCAAATAATGATGGTAAAAATCCATTTGATTTAAAAGATGCAAGTACAGGCAATGGTACAACTAAAAAGCAAACTTATAAAGGTTTTGGTGTTTTAGGAACCATGGAAATACCAGCAACTAATTTTAAATATCCAGTATTAGAAAAAGTAACGAAAAAATCAATTGAAACAGCAGTGGCTTTCTTATATGGAACTGGCTTAAATCAACCAGGAAATAGCGTTATTATTGGTCACAATTATAGAAATGGATTATTCTTTTCTAATAATAAAAAATTAAATATTGGTGATAAAATATACATAACAGATGTAGAAGGAAACAAGATGACATATACAATTTATAATAAATTTGAAACAACACCAGAAGATACCTCTTTCTATCAAAGAGATACTGGTGGTAAGCCAGAGATTACCTTATCAACTTGTACAGATGATAGTAAAGCAAGGCTAATCATATGTGCTAAAACAGAATAAAAAGTTATGATTCAACTATAACAAAAGGAAAAAAGAAAGAATTTTTAAAATTTCTTTCTTTTTTTTCTTAAATTGTATATAATAAGGAAAAGTCGCTATTTAGAATGTAAATTTAAATAATAGCAAAAAATGAGAGGTGACAAGGTGGACGAAAAACAAGCAAAAGAAAGAATAGAAGAATTGCGAAAGCAAGTAGAATATCATGCACAAAAATATTATGATGAAGATCAGCCAGAAATATCTGATTTTGAATATGATATGTTAATGGTAGAATTGAGAAATTTGGAAAAAGAATTTCCACAATTCCAGTCCCAAGATTCTTTGACTCAAAAAGTTGGGGGACATGTGAAGGAAGGATTTCAGAAAGTAACGCATGAAGTGCCATTACAGAGTTTACAAGATGTTTTCAGCATAGAAGAAGTAGAGGAATATATTACCAAGATAGAACAAAAAGCAGAAGAAAATGACATAAAGCAAGTAACCTATGTCGTAGAAACCAAGATCGATGGTCTGTCAGCAGCTTTGGAATATAAAAATGGTGAATTTATAAGAGGAGCAACTAGAGGAAATGGACTAGTAGGAGAAGATGTTACGCAAAACTTAAAAACCGTGAAAACCATTCCTATGAAACTAAAAGATAAGATTGATATAACGGTTAGAGGAGAGGTTTTTATTGCTAAAGATGATTTTGAAAAAATGAACCAAGAACGAGAAGAAAATGAAGAAGAATTATTTGCTAATAGCAGAAATGCAGCAGCTGGTTCCTTGAGACAATTAGATAGTAAAGTAACAGAAAAAAGACCGTTAGATATTTACATTTTCAATGTACAAAAAATAGAAGGAAAAGAATTTAATTCTCATTATGAAGAATTGGAGTATTTGAATCAACAAGGTTTCCATGTCAACCCAGTTCGTATTTATTGTAAGACGATGCAAGAAATTAAGCAAGCTATTGAAAAGATCGGAGAAGATAGAGAAAACTTGACCTTTGGCATTGATGGAGCAGTTGTTAAAGTAGATGATTTAAGATTTAGAGAAATATTAGGAACAACAGCGAAAACACCTAGATGGGCAGTAGCTTATAAATATCCACCAGAGAAAAAAGAAACTAAACTAAAAGAAATCATCTGTCAAGTAGGAAGAACAGGAGTCATTACACCAATGGCAATTTTAGAACCAGTCAAAGTTGCGGGGTCAACCATTTCTAAAACTACCTTACACAATCAAGATTTTATCAAACAAAAAGAACTAAAAATTGGAGATACGGTTGTCATTCAAAAAGCAGGAGATGTCATTCCCGAAATTGTAGAAGTCAAAAAAAATAAAAGAACAGGCGAAGAAATCGAATTTGAAATGCCAAAAGTATGTCCAGTCTGTGGATCACAAGCTGTGAGAGAAGAAGGAGAAGCTGCCATTCGATGCACAGGCATTGAATGTCCAGCTAAACTATTTAGAAATTTAGTTCATTTTGTATCCAGAGAAGCCATGAATATCGATGGGTTAGGAGAAAACATCATACAACAATTACTAGACAATGGCTTGATTGAAAACATAGCAGACATTTATACTTTACAATTAGAGGACATTGCATCCTTGAAAAAGAATGGACAGAAATTTGCCCAAAACTTAGTAGATAGTATCAACAAGAGCAAAGAAAACGACCTATATCGACTAATCACAGCTTTAGGAATTCGTCATGTAGGAAGTAAAGCATCTAAACTATTAGCTAGAAAATACAAAAATATAGATAATTTGATGCATGCCGAATTGGAAGATCTAAGCATGATTAATGACATAGGACCAATTGTAGCCAATAGTATCGTAGAATTTTTCAGCCAAGAACAAACACAAGATCTAATCCAAAAACTAAAAGCTGGAGGAGTCAACACAGAAGCAAAAGAAGAAGAAAATATCGACAATCGATTTGAGGGAAAAACCTTTGTATTAACGGGAACACTAGAAAATTACACAAGAGGAGAAGCCAGCAACTTAATCGAAAAATTTGGCGGAAAAACAGCAAGTGCAGTATCTAAAAAAACAGACTATGTACTAGCTGGCGAAGAAGCAGGAAGCAAGCTAACCAAAGCACAAAACCTAGGGGTAACGATCTTAACAGAAGCAGAATTCCAAGAAATGGCGACTCTGGGACAGGCACCAAGTCGCCATGCATGATGGGGGAGTCTGGAACAAGTTTATAAATGGAGAAAAAGGAGAGAAGTATGGAAAATTATACGTTTGAAATGATGTGGGAAGATTTGAAAAATGGCTATCAGATTTATTATACTTATGTTGGAAATCGCTATTTGCTTTTTAAGACAGCAGAGAATTGCTATACGCAAAAGCTACTTTCTGATCATAAGAAAAATCCTCAACCAAAGATGCTAATGCTTACTTTGAAAAGGGTACGAGAAATGTTCCCAGATATGGAGGATATTGAGTACAAAATAGGAACATCTGAAATAGAAAATATATAAACGTTTAAAGGAGCCAATAGAATAATATGATAAAGGATAAAAAAGTAATTATATTTGATATGGATGGAACATTAATTGATTCAATAGGAATATGGAACGAAATAGATGAAGAACTAATAAAAACAATGGGAAATGGTAGTATTGATAATGTAGATCTAGGAAAGCAAAGAGATGAAAAATTAAAAGAATATAGCAAATATGAAGATGCTTATTTAGAGTATTGTGGTTTTCTAAAAGAAAAATATAATTCTAAAATGTCTAAAGAAGAAATAAAGAAACTAAGATATGAAATAGCAGATAATTATTTAAGAACAGTAATTGATTATAAACCAAATGCTGAAAGAGTATTAAAATATTTAAAACAAAAAGGGTTTATATTAGCTATTGCAAGTACAACAAATGATCATACGATAGAAAACTATAAGAATGATAATCAAAATATAATAAATAAAGCAAATATTGAAGATATCTTTTCATTAGTATATTCAAAGGGTGCAGTTAAGGAATTAAAACCAAATCCAGAGATACATTATAAGATATTAAATGAATTAAATGTAGATAGAAAAGAATGTTTAATTATAGAAGATTCACTTATAGGAGTAGAAGCAGCAAATAATGCAGGTATAGAAGTAGCAATAATATATGATAAATATTCAGACTGTAACAGAGAAGAAATTAATAAATTATCACAATATCAATTTAAAGATTATAATGAAATGCTAAATTATATTAAAAACGAATTGGAGGATAATGGATGAAAGAAATTGATAAAATTGCATTATTATATCTAAAAAATGGACAAATATTAAGTACATTATCAATATGTTAGAAAAAAATTAGAAAGGGACTATAATAAATTAAGTCTAAGAACAAGACAAATATTAGAACATAGATATAGAAATATAATAGAAGTATGGTTTGTTAATTAAAAATAGGAGTGGACAGTATGGGGAAAATATTAAGAATAAGGGAAGTTGGAGATCCAATATTAAGTACTAAATGTAAAGAAGTAGATATAAAAAATATTAATAAAGAAATATTAGAAGAAATTGAAGATTTAAAGGAAACATTAAACTTTACTGAAGGATTTGGTATTGCTGCACCACAAGCAGGAATAGATAGAAGAATAGTAATAATTCAAGTAGATAAAGAAAAATGTACATATAAAGATTGTGAAGAAGTACCAACTACAGTGATGATAAATCCAACATGGAGGGAACTATCTAAAGAAACGGAAATTGAATTTGAAGGCTGTTTAAGTATACCTTCGATTAGAGGAAAAGTAGAGAGATACACTAATATTGAAGTTATATATTATAACGAAAAAGGCGAAAAAGTTATAAAACAAGAAAAAGGATTTACAGCAAGAGATATACAACATGAATGCGATCATTTAGATGGAATAGTATTTTTAGAAAAAGTAAGAGAGCATAATGGATTTGCGACTAAAGATATGATAAATAAATTTAAGTTAAAAGAAGAAAATAAATAAAATAGGTTGGAATGAATAATGGAGAAAAAATTATATGAATAAAATGATTGTAGAAGTTGGCTCTACTTGTACTAAAGTTGATAAGTTTAATGGTAAAATAATAGAAAAATTAGAAGGAAAGACAATAAATTAAAAAAGCATTATATTGAAGATAAAAAATTAAGAGAAAGTGATGTGGTAGAATTAATTTCTAGTATAAATGACTTGAAAAATATTTCACAAGATGCCAGATAAGTTAACAATTACAACAAAAAAAGCACTAGATGATTATAGAAAAATATTAAATAAAAAGGATTAAGGGAAAAATAAAATGATACTTTCAATACTTTGTTACATAGAAAAAGACGGAAAATACTTAATGTTACATAGAACTAAAAAGGAAAATGATATAAATAAAGATAAATGGTTAGGAATAGGCGGATGATTTTACAGGAGAACTAATAGAATGTAACGAGGGAGATTTACAATGGCTTGAAAAAGATAAAGTTACAGAATTAAACACATGGGAAGGCGATAAAATATTTGTAGAAAAGATAAAAAATAATGATTCATTTTTTACTATAAAATTCAATATGAAATATCAAAAGAAGAAATAAAAAAACTTATATATACAATAAGAGGAAAACAAGTAATGATAGACAACGATGTTGCAAGACTGTATCGTTATACAACTAAGAATATAAATAAAGCTGTGAAGAGAAACATAGAAAGATTCCCAGAAGAATTTTGTTTTCAACTAACAGAAAATGAATTTCAAACTTTGAGGTTCCAAATTGGAACCTCAAAACAAAACGAATCACAAAATTTGAGGTTTCAAATTGAAACCTCAAAACAAAGTAGTGGAATAAATAACAATTTGAGAGGTGGCAGAAGATATTTACCATATGTTTTTACAGAACAAGGAATTGCTATGTTGGCAGGTGTTTTAAAGAATGATATAGCAGTAAAAGTTAGCTTAAATATAATCAATTCATTTATAGAAATGAGAAAGTTTATAGCATCAAATGGACAAGTATTTGAGAGATTGACTAATATGGAATATAAATTACTAGAACATGACAAAAAATTTGATATAGTATTCGACCAATTACAACAAGAAGAAAATATAAAACAAAAAATATTTTATGAAGGACAAATATATGATGCATATAGTTTAATAATTGATATAATAAAGAAAGGGAATAGAAAGATTGCCATTATAGATAATTATATAGATGACAGTATTTTAAAGATGTTAGCAAAGAAAAATAAAAATGTAAAAGTTACAATATTAACATCTATAAAAAGTAATATACAAAATATAGATATACAAAAATTTAATAAAGAATATCCAACATTAAAAGTAGCAAAAACAGATAAATTTCATGATAGATTTATATTATTAGATAATACAGAAATGTATCATTTAGGGGCTTCAATAAAAGATTTAGGTAAAAAATGCTTTGCAATATCAAAAGTAGAAAATGAAGAAATGATAAATCTGATAAAAAGGGTAATTTAGTATTTGGAAAAACAAATGTGAATTGTAGTGTTACAATTATAAAGATAGTAGAGATTATGTATCAAAAGAAAAACAAGATACATTTATGAAGCCTTTTGAAGTTGCAAATACCATAATCAACAACATATTTAGTAATAACAATCTAACAGTAGCAGATATTATCATAGAGAGAAATTAACAATATATTACATAATGTAATGAAAGATGAGGGATATAATGAAGTTATTTTCAAAAGAAGTAAAAGATATGAACGAATTAAACAAAGTTATAAAAAATAATAATGAAATCTCAAAAAAATATGAAGTTGCAGTAATTGTATATGCATTTGATGAAGAAAATAAAATAATTTTTCAAAGAAGAGGTCAAGGATGTAGAGATGAACAGCTAAAACTAGAAACTATTGGAGGCAGAGTAAAGAAAAGTGATATGGATTTTAGAACAGCATTACAAAGAGAAATTGAAGAAGAAGTTGGAACAGAAGCAAACATTGAATTACAGGAATTTATTGTAGCAACTTATGCTAAAACATTTGATGTAAGAAATAATAAAGAACAAGACTGGATTTATCTTGTTTATAAAGGGAATTCATAAATAAATTTAATTGAAATAGGAGTAGTTAATGAAATATATTAATCAAAAAAAATTAGATAGAATAAAATTAACAAAAGAAAACTTTTATATTTTAATTGACTTTGATAGAACATTAACCAAAGGAAATAGTATCAGTGGTTGGAGAGTTTTATACTATTCAGGACTATTAGGAGATGACTTTATTAAAAGATATGATGAAATACATGATAAGCATCATGAGACATTGGAATATAGATTCAAAGCATATATAAATTTATTACGTGAAAAAGGTTTGAATCATGAAATTATAAAAGATGCAGTAAAAGATACAAAGTTAGAACTTCGTGATGGAGCAAAAGAATTTTTATTACTAATGTATAATTTGAATATACCAGTAATTATAATATCTTGTAGCTTAAAAAATGTAATTAAAGAATATTTGAAATTCAATAATTGCTATTATAATAATATTTTTATATATTCTAATTATTATGATATAGAATACAATGGCAAAAATGATATTTACGAAGTTACGCCGCATAGTAAAAACAGAATTACATTTTCAAAAGAATTAAACGAAATAATTAAAACAAGAGATCATGTATTACTATTTGGAGATATTGTAGATGATGTAAATATGGTATCAAAAGATAAATTGAATAGTACCATAACAGTAGGATTTTTAGATAAAAAAATAGAAGAAAATTTAGAGCTATATAAATCAACATTTGATATTGTACTAACAGACAATTCTAGTTTTAAAGAAATAGAAGATATTATTAAATTAGAAAAATACTAAAAGGTAGATATTATGATTGATGATGACTGGAGAATTATAAAAAAATTAAAGAGAAGTATAAAACTAATTCTACCATAAAGTGGGGAACGAAAAAAGTAGGGATACCAGAAATAGTATCCTAATTTATTTTTGAGAAGAAAAATCACAACAATATAAATAAAAATTTTCAAATAAGTTATAGAAAAAATTTAAAAAAATAAAAAGAAGCGGATAAAAAAATCTTAAAAGGTTACAGCCATAAGCAAATAAAAAAATAGGGTAACTGTGTTGTAGAACTTATGAAAATGTGCCAAAACTTAAAGCATGATAAGTATTGAAAAAGAAAGGTTTTTGGGATATAATGAGACAAGCAATTGGAAAGAGTCGTAAAAAGAAAGGAAGGATGAAACATGGCAACCATTATTAAAGGAAAAGAATTAGCCAAAAAGATAAGAGAAAACCTAAAAATAGAATGTGAAGAGTTAAAGAAACAGGGAATTAAACCTAAATTAGCAGTGATTATGGTAGGCAATAATCCAGCCTCCAAAGTATATGTAAAAAGTAAAAGTAAAGCATGTGACGAAATAGGAATCGAATATGAAGAGCATCTTTTGGAAGATACCATTACCCAGAAAGAATTAAATGAATTGATTAAAAAGTTAAACAATACAAAAGAAGTGAATGGTATTTTATTACAAAGTCCATTACCAGAGCATTTAGACATCAACCAAGCATTTAAAACGATTTCGTATCGAAAAGATGTAGATGGATTTACACCTTCTAGTGTTGGAAAACTAGTAATGGGAGGAGATACTTTTATTTCTTGTACGCCTTATGGTGTGATGAAAATGTTTGAGGAATATAACATTGATTTAACAGGAAAAGATGTTGTTATTATTGGCAGAAGTAATATTGTGGGAAAACCATTATCACAATGTTGTTTGGCTAAAAATGCAACAGTTACCATTTGTCATTCCAGAACCAAGGATTTAAAAACACATACGAAAAGAGCAGACATCGTCATCGCTGCCATTGGAAAGGCTAAATTTGTGACAGCAGATATGATCAAAGAAGGAGCTGTTGTGATTGATGTAGGAATCAATCGAAATGAAGAAGGAAAGTTAGTAGGAGATGTGGATTACGAAAATGTTGAGAAAATAGCAAGTTATATTACGCCAGTACCAGGAGGAGTAGGACCAATGACAATTGCTATGTTAATGAATAATGTAATTAAAGCAGCAAAAGAACAACATAACGAAAATTCAACATTTTAACAAAATTTGTATAATAGAAAGCAATGATAAAAACGAATTTAAGAACTAGAAAATAACCTTTTAGACAAGATTTGGACATAAATCTTTGCTACAATAAAATAGATGTGGGGGCATTGTTAGAAATAATGTCCTTTTTTTATGAGACAAGGGGGACAGATTTGATTTGTCTCAAAAATTAAGGAGAAAATAACGAAATAGTAACGACTAAAAAAATGAGACAGAAAGCCTGTCCCAACTGTCTCAAGAAAGGAATTTGAAATGACAGATTTAAAGGAAAAGAAATATTGGATTTGGTTGTCTTTGATCCCTAATTTAGGTAGTAGAAAAAAGCAAGAGTTATTAAAACAATATAAAAGTCCAGAAGTGATTTATCGTTTAGAAGAAAAAGACTTATTAGAGATAAAAGGAATGGGAGAGAAAACGATTAAAAATATTTTGAGCAAAACTATTAGGGAGAGAGTAGAAAAAGATATGGAATATATGATAAGGAATAATATTGATATTATTTCGATTGAAGATCTGGAATATCCACAAATTTTAAAAGAAATTTATGATCCGCCAATTAGTTTATATTGTAAGGGAAATGCTAGTATTCTCAAGCAAAAGGCAATTGCAATTGTGGGGTGTAGGGAAGCTACGGAATATGGAAAAAGTGCTGCTAAGTATTTTGCTTATCATTTAGCGAAACAAAATATTAATATTGTGAGTGGATTGGCAAAGGGTGTGGATAGTTATGCACATATAGGGGCTACTTGTGCACAAATGGAAAAGAATAATCCACAGAAAAGGGGAAATATTCCACATGCGAAAGAAAATAATCCACAAGTTAGAAGTTATCCACAGGTAGATAATGATAAAAGTTGTGGAAAGACGATTGCTATTCTTGGAAATGGGTTGGATATGATATATCCAAAAGAGAATGAATTTTTAGCGAGACAAATGATTGAAAATGGTGGTGCTATTGTATCAGAATATCCACTTGGTACTAAACCAGATAGAATGAATTTTCCTGCAAGAAATCGAATTATTAGTGGCATGAGCCATGGTATTCTTGTGGTTGAGGCAAAGGAGAAAAGTGGCACCCTAATCACAGTGGATTTTGCTCTGGAACAGGGAAGAGATGTGTTCGTTGTGCCAGGAAATATTAATTCGATTCATTCTGTTGGAACGAATCGATTGATTCAACAGGGAGCTAAGTTGGTTAGTCATTATAGTGAGATTTTTTATGAGTTTTATCATTTTTAAAAATATTATCTATATTATATTTTTCTCTTTTTTCTTCTTCTATTTTTTGTTTATCAATTTTTCCCCCATATACGTTTGAAAAATAACTAAAAAAATACGACTTAAATCGTATTTTATGGTGCCCATGACGTAGATATCTACAACTTTTTCGGCTCTCATAACGATGGATACAAATAGCAATCAATTTATATATAGATTATCAAAATATAGAAAAAATATAAACTTTTGTTTGTAAATATATTGACTTTGACTTAAATAACATATATAATTTGAAAAGAAAATGAGGAAAAGCAGAGTGTGGTATCATCTCCATTCTTAAAAAGAAAGCGAGGTGATGCATATGTTAGAAGAAGCATTATTACAATTATTGATTTTATCACTAGTTGCAAATATAGCTCTCGCTATCATCTCTTTTAGTTTAATTATAGCATTAGTTATAATTACATATAAAGAGAATCACTTCTCTGCTAGCCATTAGAGAAGCGATTCTTTAATCCTATTTTTAATGGTACCACACTTTGTGGCTCCTTGTTTTCTATATTTATTATACTCAAAATATTTTGAAAAGTCAAATAATTTATAAAAATTTTGAAAATAAAGTTATATATAGTTTAGAAGAACATAACCTTGAAAAAGCATTTCAAAAGATTGCTGAAAAACAAAAATATTATCAAAACGATGAAAGCCTTGATAATACTTATGGTGCGAACAACGTAGATATCTACAACTTTTTTCACACCTTTAACGATTGATACAAATATCAATCAATTTATTAAAGTATATCATAATTTTTATAAATTTCAACAAATAAAAATTTAATATAACTTTTAATTCAAAGGAGAGAATATAAAATATTAATTTTCTCCTTTGAAAATAGTATTACCAATCTAAATTATATTAATCTCTAAAAGTTTATCCAATCTTGAAATTACTTCCTTTTTAGCTAATTTAAATTTATTGAATGTTTTAGAATATTCCTTTTGCTTATCTATATCTATTTTATTGTTTTTATCTAAAGGAATATCTACATATATATTTTTTATTATATTTACAGTTACTCTTTTATTTTGTTCTCCATTAGCAAATTGTTTTAATTTGTTAAATAGCACAGCATATATATACTCTAAATCTATAATGCCATCAAATTCTTTTTTTAACATTAATGCTCCACAATGAGTTGTCATACTAAATTTACCATTTCGTAAAAAAACTGTTCCAGCATAAACTCCGTCTGTTGTCCACGTAATACAATTACAATCATAATCATACGTGTTTATATTTGCAATAATTCCTTCGTTAAATGTTTGAGATGAATATACTGGAAAATTACCCTTGTTTTTGACAAAGTATTTATTTGTATATTTAGAAAGCCCCTTTTCAATAGTAAACAAGTCTGAAATCTTATATTTTTTAGTTTTTTCAAAACCTTTTATATCTAAGTTATTATTTGTAATTTTAGACTTATTTTGATTAATTTTATTCTTAAATTCAGATAACATTTGATATTTGTATACTTCATCTTTTTGGTATTCTACAGAAATTTCCATTGTTTCTTTATTTATTGGTAACAGTATTTCTATGTTTTCTATCATTGATGGATATACTTTTGTAAATTCATCTTTACCTTTTTCACCTTTTCTTCCTTTAGCTAACTCTCTAAGTTTCGGTTCTAATATTATTTTTATGTACTCTAATAATATATTATTTTGTCTTGGAAGTAAAATGCCTCTATCTCCATTAATAGAAAATTTACCATCTAATACTTTCATATACCCTGCAAACCCATTTGAAGCCCATGTAAGATATTTTCCATCAAAGTCATATGAATCACAATATGTTAATGGAGCAATATTAGAAGCTGAATAAATTGGAAATATACCTTTATGTTCTTGACCATACTTTTTAGTATATTTTGATTTTCCTTTTGATATTTCAAAAATATCCTTAATTTTGTATTTTTCCCATTCTACATCATTCTTTTTTTTTTCATCTACTTCTAAAAACAAAGATTGATATTCTGATATTTCACTTGATACTTCTCCTATAAAATTGCTAAATTCTGAAACAGTCATAACTTTAGGTTTTTCTATCATACCTAATTGTATCTTTTCTTCATTATTCCATAAATTATCTACAATCCAATCTTTTTGATATTGTTTTTCAAAGAAATCTATTGGTATTATTTTACATCTCTTATCATCAGTTTTAAAATAATTTTTAGCTCCTTTAAATTGATTGAACAATTGTACTGCATATTCTAATTGATTTTCTCCTGTTTCAAATCTATTAATATCTAAAGTTTCACCTATATCACTTACAATATAAGAAAAAATTGGTTCTTTTTGTATTTGATTTATATTTTGTTTTTTAGTTAATGCCAATATATATGTTTTTTTATTTGTAGTAAAAAATGTGTTTAAAGGTAATGAAATAAGAGCATCAATATAACAATTATCCATAATAAATTTTCTCAAATTAGAATCATTTTGTCTATTTAATATTCCATCTGGTATTACTATAAATGCTTTACCTTGAGGTTTTAGAGCTTTTACAATCCACTCCATAAACAATCCTTCTACTCCTAAAGCGTTTACTTTATAATAATTTTCTAATGTTTCATCCTTCTTTATTTCCTCTTTTAAATTACTACTACCACTAGTTACATATGGTGGATTAGTCAATATTAAATCATATTCATTTTCTATTGGATCTCTTAATGTTCCCAATATTGAATTAGTTTTTAATATAAAAGTATCATTAAAAACTTTTGAAAATTCTTTAGTAATATTTACATTTTCTTTTATTAAATCGGAAAAATATATTAACATATTAGCTTTTGCTAATATAATTGTTCTTTGCTCTTCTTTATCGAATCCCTTATCAAATCCTCTTAATTCTATTTTTTGTTTTAAATGACCATTATCAATCAAAAATAAATCTTTTATACTCGGCAAAATAGATTCTAATAAAAATTTTCCAACTCCACAAGCTGGGTCACATATCTTCATATCCTCTCTTATATCAGCCATTTTTACCATTGGTTTTACAACTTTTAAAGGAGTAAAGAATTGTCCCCAATTTTTTTTACTAATACTTTCTTTCAAAAAACTTTCAAAAAGCTTACTCTTAAAATCATAGTCAATATTTTGTAGTTTTCCATAATCTTTAAATCTAAATAAGATTTTTCTAAAAACTCCACTATAACCTTCAATAGCTTTATCATCTTTGCTAACAAAAATTGTTCCATTTATAATCGTTGTATTGTCTTTCTCACTTCTAGGAAAAAGTTCTTTTATTTTTGGTCTTACTGTTTTAGCATATGTTTCTAAAACTTCATTTTCGGTATTAGTTTTATACATTTCCATTATATTATTAAAATTATAAATTCCTCTTAAAACATTTAAGTCACTTAAATATTTAAATATAAAAATTTCAACAAAAGTATATAGGCAATTTTCTGGTGTTGCACCACTAACAGTCCAAATATCCTGCCATATTTGTTTAGCAAGCGGAGTAGGATCCCTCTTTTCAACAGTCTTAATTTGTGAATTTCTTTCATCTACGCTATCCAATATCTGTTGTATTAATACTCCTATTACACTGTCTTTGTAGTCAAAATTTGTTGTAAGAACTTTTCCATCTTCATCTAAAATTTTTTCACCATTAAAACAGTTAATCCATAGTGTCTCCTTTGTATCTGTAATAATTGCTAATTTTGAATTTAAAGCCCTACCAACTTCTAAAGCTTGAGTTATTGCTTTAGCTTTTTTGCTTTCTGTATTAAATTCACTAGGTTTTTTATTTTCTATTATAGCAATTACCTTTTTGTTAAAAACTATTATTCCATCTGGTTTTCTATTTTCTATATCTCCATAATCTATGTTTTCAATTATATTATTTTGTTTTAAATTTTTTATCGTTGTTGCTCCTATATTATAGAATAACCAGTTGCCAATTCTATCTGGATGTTTAATTAAATCTCTTTGCAATAATTCTTCACTCATTTGTTTATACCTCCATTTTTAAAATATTCATCACTTCTTTTAGTCGGTATTATTGTTTGTAAATCTCTAATTCCATTTTGGAATATCTCTTTTTCTATCAAATACTTTATTGTATCTGTAAAGTTTCCTTGTTTTTCTGCAAATTCAATTAAACTCTCCCCATTTAATCTTATTGAATATCTTTTAGATTTCAAAGTTATGCCCCCTAATAACTTTATTTTTCTATAGCATATCAAAAAGAGATAAGTATATCAATAGCATACTTGTCTCTTTTTTACTTTTTTTACATATTTTTTTATTATTTTACATATTTCATATAATCAAACTATTCTATAACTCTTTACACATAAATCAATTCACCAAAAACAATTTCTTCTGCTTGTGCCTTAATCGAGTTCATAGTACCTACCCAGTATAACATATCAGTATTTTTCATATTTTCGGTTAAATCACTTTTGGCTTTTAACTCACTAATAACCTGTTGTACTCTATTATCTGCTGTTTCTTGTATTTCTTTTAAGTGTGTATTTAATGTTCCGTCCATAAGCATTATAGTATATTCAGCTTTTTTATATTCTTTCAAATATTTTAATCTCATTCTTCCATATTTATTTAAAGTGATTTTTTCTTGTTTAGGCATTGCTAGGTTTGGAATATAATAACCCCCCTCTAAATGATATTCAATACCTGTTCTTTCATCAATTTTTGTTTTTGGTAATTCGTTTTCCATATCTAAAATTCCTCCTTTTAAAATCTAGTATCATTATTTTTCTTTTTATTCTTATTTTGCTTATTTTCATCTGGTATAGTTACTTTTCTGGTAATATTATTTGCAATTTCATTATCGTTGTTGTCAAATATACCATTTTTATATAAGTCATCACTAACAATTTTATAGTTATTATCTTTGTCATAACAAATTCTTTTGTGAAACTGGCTCATAATATTATACCAAAAGCCTTTGAATTTTTGTAATTCTTGTTTTAGTTTTTCCTTTTCAGTTTGTAACTTGTCTATAATCTTGTCTTTAACAGATAGTTTGCTTTTAAGATTGCCAATTTCATCATCTTTTTGTTCTAATTGATATTTAAGCGAACGATTTTCTTTTTCTATTTCAAAAGCAGAATGTTCAAAATCCTTAATCGCCATATTTAAGTCATTTACACTTCTAACAGTTTGGGTTATATCTTTTACATCTTTTGTATAATTTTTGATTTTCTGAACATCCTCGTTTGAAATAACCATATTATTTTTATTTAGTTTAGTAGGTTTTAAATTATCTAGTATGGTTTTTATATCTTTAGTTGTATTATCTAGTTTTTTAGTTTGAGTATTAGCTTTTTCAAGTTTTTGTTCTTTTTTAGCTAGTTGTTTCTTAATTTCTCTATAATTGCCCATTTCATTAATATTAATGTCTTGATTTCTGCCTTTTTGCTTTTGTTTTAGTCTAGTATTAACTTCATAAAACTTGTTATATGACTTAATACAAGCATTTCTCATTTTATCTTGTATTTCAGTAAGTGTTGTTTTTGTAAACAATTTACTTTTTCCAACTTGCTTTTTCATTCCTCTAGTACAATTTTGTGTTACAGGAACACCTACAATGTGCATATGGGGAGATGTTTCATCAAAATGTATTGTAGCATTTGCTATTTTAAAATCTGGTACAATTTTAATTAAATCTTTTATTTGCTCATTATATACATCAACCATTTTAAATCTATATTTTTCACTTTTATCATTCCAAAAGTCCATATCTCCAAGTTCTATTATAATTTCACAAGCAATATCATTTTGAGATTCACATACTTTTTTGAAATAATCTTTGATTTTTCTATCTTCACGAGTTTGTTTATTGTTATATTCTAGTCTTGCTTGTTCAAATTCTTCTAAATATACTTGCTTAACATCATTTACAATATCACTTGACCCATATATTGTTCTTATTAGTTCTGTTTGATTATCATAATCTCTCAAATTGTGTTTATTCACATCTGATAAATTTTTTGCATTTTGAATTGCATTATTAGATAGAGAAGTTGTACCAGATACATTTTCCTTTGCAACTTTCTTTGCTAATTTACTTTTATTTCTATCACTACCTAAGTGAAAAGAATATGCTAACTCTTGCTCCATATAATACCTCCTTTGAAATTTCTTCGTAGCACAGGACTTTGGCTTTGCCACAAGTCCTAACCCCCTATATGTTATGACATACTATCATAACATGGGGTCTCTGCGAGGCAATAAATTTTATCTCACAGAGCTAAAATTTATTCAAATTAGCTATCGCCACTTTCATTTTTACTTCGTAAAAACAAAACGTGCCACGTTAATTTGTTTCTTGTGTATTTTCTTCGCAGAACTTTACTGGCTTTACACCTACTGAAATAGGAATAGGCTCTTTCATATAAACTACACTATCGTTACTTTCATCTGGTATATAATCAAAAGCTGTATCTATTTCTTGCATTTGAAATTTATCTTCTTCATTGATGTAGATTATTCCAAATCTATAAGTTTCCATTTTATTATCTGAATCTAGTTTATAATAATCTTCTAAAGGAAATACTCTAACAATAGCACTATTGTCTTCAGCAAAGTTAAAATAAAACATTTGGCTTTGAACATAGTAGATTGCCTCTGTATAATGAACATCATAATATTGTCTTAATCTCATAATGATTTCTCCGACTTCTTCCTCTGGCAAATAATTACTAAATCTAACACTACCAAGAACATTACCTAATATCATAGGTTTTGTAGTATCAATATAACCGTTATCATATAATTCTTGACAAGGTTTGCAAATTGATTCTCTAAAGTTTATTTGTTTAACTATTACTTCTTTACCAACTAAAGCAAGTTCTATATCATCAACATATTTCATTATAAGTTCTGCTTGTTCTTGTCTTGTATAATCTTTCCAAGTTTTAGTTCTTTCTTGATATTCCTTATCTAGTTTTATTTTGTTGATAAAGTCAATATCTCTTTTTAAAAGTATATCTTTTGGAGTAAATTTAAGTTCTTCAGTGCAATCAGTAATTTCTAGTTTACTTTCTAATTCACTTATAGCATTTTCAACTATTTTCTTTTCTTCGTTATATTCTTTTAGTTCAAACACTCCATTGATATAGGCTTTTTTAATTCTTTCAAGTTTATTATTTTGCTCTTTTATTTCTTTTTCTAATTGTTCCTTAGGTTCATCAAATTTTTGCTTTATCATAGGTAAGAAGAATTGATTGACAACAGAGTCATATTCTACTAGCTCACTAATAAATTGATTAAAATAATCATTTATAACTTTTTCTTTAAATTCGATTTTGCAATCATTACAATAATAGTAAAAATAGGCATTGCCATTTTTCTTTGTAGTTGCTTTTCCACCTAAAACTCTGCCACATTTAGGACATCTTAGTTTTTGCAAGTATAAATAAGTTAATGTTCTTTTATAACTTCTTGAATTTTTCTTTTTCTGCACTTGACAATCTGACCACATTTCTTTTGAAATGATAGGCTCAACAACATCTTCATAATAAGTTGGGTGCTTTGTTCTTTTTCCGTGAACAAAATCTCCCTTATATATTTCATTTTCAAGAATTGTTTGTATAGTTGAATCTCTCCAGTTATCTTTTCCTAATACTTCTTCTTCATTGAATAGATTACTTATTTTCTGATAAGAATAGCCATTATAATATAAATCAAATATTCTAACTACAATATCTTTAGTAGAATAATCTATTACTAGCCTTTTATCTTCGTGTTTATAGCCTAATGGGGCAACGTGAGGAATATGTCCTGACTTTATTGCTCCTGCTAGTCCTACTTTTGTTCTTTCGCTAGTTCTTTCAATTTCATTTTGACTTACACTCATTAAAAGTCTTGAAATCATTTTGCCATTTGCACTTGTAGTATTTATTTCATCATTAGCACAATCAATATAAGCATTATTCTCGTCTAAAAAGGTCATTAAATTTTCCCAATCATAAATACTTCTAGTTATTCTATCTAGCTTTAGAGCAACAACAGTATTTATCTTTTTAGCTTTAATATCATTTTTTAATCTTTCAAAATCTGGTCTATGATTACCAGTTTTAGCACTTATTCCAGCATCCTCATAATAATCAACTATTTCATAACCTTTGAATTTACAAAAAGTTTCTAGTCTTTCTTTTTGCTCTGGCAAACTAAATCCGTTCTCTTGCTTGTTCATCTGTTGACACTCTCATATATAGTCCACATTGTTTCTTTTCTTCGTTCAATTTTCAAACCTCCTTATAAAACAAAAAGAGACATCAAAGTACACGAGTACTACTGACATCTCTTAAATCCATTTATCATAAACTAAAATATAAGAACCTCACCACACTACACAATCAAAGCTTGTGAGTGTGGTACCGAGAACCTTTTTACTTTCGTAATAATAATGCACTATAATATAATCTTTTCAAAGTACTCATATATATAACTCTTGCCAAGTAAATATAAATTTTTCATTGATTATATTATACTACGATTTTAAGAAATGTCAAATATTTACATTTATATATTTTTCAAATATTCTTCTAACTCTGATAATTTAATCTTTTGAGTCAAGTTAGAAATGTAAACATCGTTTGAATAATTAAAAACTAAAAAAGTAATATTTTTAATAATCACTCTATGTGGCTCAATATATGTAAGATTAGTTCTTTCTAATTTTCTAATGCTACCCTTGATAAAGGTAGGAGTGACTTTTGAAAACTCACATATAAATTCAAGTCGCTGTTTTAGACATTCCTCAAATTCTAATTCTTGCTTAATTATCTTCATTTCAAGCACCATCCTTTCATTTGGATGATTTTAATATTGTTTTTAGGCAACAAAAAAATCAACCAGATTTTATTTTCTGATTGATTTCTGTATCACATCTATTCAATTTAGTTCGAACAGATACGTCGTTGGTGGGCAGGGAAGGATTCGAACCTTCGTACTCAAATGAGAACAGATTTACAGTCTGCCGCCTTTAGCCACTCGGCCACCTACCCAAATATAAAATTAACATGGTGCTCCCTCAAGGATTCGAACCTTGGACCCACCGGTTATGAGCCGGTTGCTCTGACCAA
>CANONT010000020.1 GCA_947567695.1 uncultured Clostridium sp. | reverse complement strand
TAGGTTTATAGGTAAATCCTTTATTAAAAACCTAAATATATTATACAAGGAGAAAAAGGGAGATAGTGAATGAAATTAAAAATTATGGAAGAAAATGGTTATATTGGTTTTTTTTAGGAGTAGCGATTATAGTAGTATATAAAGCGTTAGATAATTTTGGAGACATTATGGGGGTTATTACAAAGTTTTTTGATATCGTAACACCGTTTTTGGTTGGTATTTTTATTAGTTATTTGTTATATATGCCATGTAAGAAAATAGAGGAGACATATGCCAAGTCGAAGTTAAAGTTTGTAGCAAGTAAATGTAGGTCACTTAGCATTTTAACGGTATATGTTATTGTTGTACTTTTATTAATTGTGTTGATTAATTTTATATTACCTGTGGTATTGGAAAGTGTAACAGATTTGATTAATAATATCCAGAATTATTATGAAATAGCAATTGATAAATATAATAATTTACCAGAAGATCATATTTTAAAGGGTGATATGGTAAATGATATGATACAAAATATTCAAAATCTGAATGTGAAACAGTATTTTGAATTGGACAAGATATTGGCCTATGTTATGAGTGCTATTGATGCTGTAACTGGAATATTTGATGTGTTTATTGCTGTTATTGTATCAGTTTACATTTTGGCAGAGAGAACGCAGATATTACGTTTTATTAGAAAAATGGCAGAAGCAGTTTTTAAAGAAAAAACTTATAAAAGTTTAGGTAGATATTTTAATAATTCTAATGAAATATTTTTTAAATTTGTAGCGAGTCAGTTTTTGGATGCTATTATTGTAGGCATCTTAGTTACGATAGCTATGAGTATTATGGGAATTAAATTTGCTCCTTTATTAGGTTTTTTGATCGGCTTGTTTAATATGATACCTTGTATTGGAGCGATAATTGCTACTGTAATTGCAGCAATTATTACGTTGATAACAGGGGGGGTATCACAGGCTATTTGGATGCTAATTGTAGTGACTATTTTGCAACAAATGGATGCTCATATTATTAATCCTAAGATTATTGGACAGTCTTTGAAGATAAGTCCGTTGCTAGTTATATTTGCTATTACTGTTGGTGGGGCTTATTTTGGAATATTGGGTATGTTTTTGGCGGTACCAGTGATTGCAGTTGTTCGTATCTTGATAGAGGACTATGTTGATTATAAAATAACGATGAAGAAAATGACGAAATTTTTAGAAAACAAGGAAGAAATAAAAGGACAAATTAAATTAGAAAAATAATAAAACCAGACAATAAAATTTTTGTATAGTATAATCATTCTTGTAAAATTTATCGATATAAGGAGTTTGTTATGTTAAAGAAGTATTTATTAGTATTTTTAATATCTATGATACCACTGATTGAATTAAGAGGGGCGGTTCCTGTTGGTTTAAGCCAATTATGGGGAGAACCACTAGAAATTCTTCCACTTTATATTATTTGTATTATAGGAAATATGTTACCAGTGCCTTTTATTTTCTTTTTTGCTAGAAAAGTTTTGGTGTGGGGATCTGATAAGAAGTTTATTGGTAAGTTTTTTAAGTTCTGCTTAGAAAAGGGAGAAAAAGGTGGCAAAAAATTGCAAGAAAAAGCGGGACGAGGTTTGTATTGGGCTTTATTTCTTTTTGTAGGAATACCACTTCCTGGTACAGGAGCATGGACTGGAACATTGGCAGCTAGTCTTTTAGATATGGATTTTAAAAAGAGTGTAATAGCTGTTATTGTTGGTGTGGTTTTAGCAGGTGTTATAATGGGATTGGCTTCTGTTGGGATTTTTGGTGCATTTGGAGCCATTTTTGCTAATACTTAGAAGGGTAACAACAAAATACTAGAACAAGTCATAAAAAATTCACGAAACCCTTGACAGCTGTAAGAGAAATATGTTATTATAGAAAATATGATAAAAATAAAAACGAATTTAAAAAAGACAAAACAAAGCAGTACTAGAGCCAGTTGAAAAAGAACGATTTTTCAACAGCTCTTTTATTGCCGTTTTAATCATTTATTATTTTTTTTCAATGTTAAAATTTAAAAAAAGAGGAATTAAATACAAGAAGCCCTAAGATTTTTGGTTTTGTAAAGCAGACAAAATGAAAGTTTTAGATTTGTGAATTGTAATTTAAGAAGGACTTTTTTTAATTGATAGATAGGGACATGATCTACGTCCCTTTGTCCTATTCTGCTTAATTTTATTTAAGGAGTGATTTTTTTGAAAATCAAAGAAGTAAATTACGAGAAAGCATCTCGTAAAGATTTCGCAAAAGTTGGCGATTATATCGAAATGCCAAACCTAATCAAAGTGCAAAAAGACTCTTATGACTGGTTTGTAGAAGAAGGATTAGGAGAAGTATTAAAAGATATTTCACCAATTGAAGACTACTCAGGAAATTTAGTTCTTGAATTTTTCGATTATTACATGGAAGACAAAACCAAATACAGTGTAGAAGAAGCCAAAGAAAGAGACGCTACTTACTCCACAAGATTACATGTAAAAGTAAGATTGATCAATCGTGAAACTGGTGAAATTAAAGAACAAGAAATCTATTTAGGAGATTTCCCTTTAATGACAGACAGTGGAACCTTTGTTATCAATGGAGCAGAGAGAGTTGTAGTCAGTCAGTTAGTTCGTTCACCAGGATGTTACTATGGAGAAGAATTTGATACCAAAACAGGAAAGAGAACTTATAATTCAACCATTATGCCGATTAGAGGAGCATGGCTTGAATATGAAACCGACGGAAACGATATCTTTTATGTACGTGTAGACAGAACCAGAAAAGTGCCAGTGACTACCTTATTAAGAGCAATTGGCGTTATTTCAGATGACCAAATTAGAGAATTATTTGGTGACGAGGAAATGTTGACAGCAACGATGGCAAAAGACACCATTCAAGATCAAGATGAAGCTTTAATTGAAATTTATAAAAAATTAAGACCAGGAGAACTTCCAACTGTTGATGCCGCTAAAAACTTATTCAATGGACTATTCTATGATAATAAAAGATATGATTTAGCAAAAGTAGGTAGATATAAATTCAATCAAAAATTAGGATTAGCAGGAAGAATTAAAGACAAAGTAGCAGCTGAAGATATTGTTGACAGCGAAACAGGAGAAGTATTGGTACAAGCAGGAGAAGTAATTTCAGAAGAAGTAGCTGAAAGCATTCAAACAGCTGGCATTAACATGGTTGATATCGCCGTTGGCGAAAGAAAAGTAAGAATCATAGGAAACAGTACAGTTAACATTCATAAAGTATTACCAAATGTTGATTTAAGCAAATTACATTTTAATGAAATGGTTAATTACAATGTATTAAAAAATATAATGGACAATACAGATGAAAAGGATTTAGTAAAAGCGATAGAAGAAAGGCAAAGTGAGTTAGTGGCAAAACATATCACAACAGAAGATATGATTGCTTCTATCAATTACTTGTTAAACCTTTCTCATGGATTAGGAACACCAGATGACATTGATCACTTAGCAAATCGTAGAATTCGTTGTGTAGGTGAATTGTTACAAAATCAATTTAGAATTGGTTTAACGAGATTAGAAAGAGTGGTTCGTGAAAGAATGACCATTCAAGACTTAGATGTAGTAACACCACAAACATTAATTAATACAAAACCAATCACATCAGCAATTCGTGAGTTCTTTGGAAGTTCCCAATTATCACAATTCATGGATCAAACCAATCCACTTTCAGAATTAACTCATAAAAGAAGAATATCAGCCTTAGGACCAGGGGGATTGACAAGAGAGAGAGCTGGTTTCGAGGTACGTGACGTTCACTATACTCACTATGGTAGATTGTGTCCAATCGAATCACCAGAAGGACCAAACATTGGGTTAATCTCAGCACTTTCATCTTTTGCCAATATCAATGAATATGGATTTATTGAAACACCATATCGTAAAGTAGATCCTAAAACCCATAAATTAACCGATACTGTAGAATATATGAGTGCAGATGTAGAAGACAATTATATTATAGCTCAAGCGTCTGAGCCAATTGATAAAAACGGACAATTCGTAGACAAAAGAATTAGAGTTAGATTTAAAAATGAAGTAATTGAAGTAGATAGTGATAAAGTACAATATGTTGATGTTTCACCAAAACAATTAGTTTCTATTGCGGCAGCCATGATTCCATTCTTAGAGCATGATGATGCAAAAAGAGCTTTGATGGGTGCTAACATGCAACGTCAAGCAGTTCCACTTATGATTACAGAAAGTCCAATTATAGGAACAGGAATTGAATATAGGGCAGCAAAGGACTCAGGAATTTTAGTATTAGCAGAAGAAGATGGTGTCATTCAAAAAGTAACAGGTGACGCGATTACAGTAAAATATGATGGCGGAAAAACCATTACTCACAAGCTTCGTAAATTCAAGAGAACAAATGGCGGAACATGTATTAATCAAAAACCGATTGTAAAAGCAGGAGAAAAAGTTAAAAAAGGTGATGCCATAGCAGATGGCCCATCTACTTCTAATGGTGAAATGGCACTTGGTAAAAACGTTTTAGTAGCTTTTTCAACTTGGGAAGGATACAATTATGAGGATGCTATTTTAATTAATGAAAAATTAGTCAAAGAAGATGTGTTTACTTCGATCCATATTGAAGAATATGACTGCGAATGTCGTGATACTAAGTTAGGAGCAGAAGAGATTACACGTGATATACCAAACATTGGTGATGATTCTTTAAAAGACTTAGATGAAAACGGAATAATTAGAATTGGTGCTGAAGTAAGACCAGGTGACATTTTAGTTGGTAAGGTTACGCCAAAAGGAGAAACTGAATTAACGGCAGAAGAAAGATTGTTAAGAGCGATCTTTGGTGAAAAGGCAAGAGAAGTAAGAGATACTTCACTTAGAGTACCACATGGAGAAGCGGGAACCATCGTAGATGTTAAAATCTTTACTAGAGATAATTCCGATGAATTAGGACCTGGTGTTAACCAAATTATTAGATGTTACATAGCAACCAAAAGAAAAATTTCAGTGGGAGACAAAATGGCTGGACGTCATGGTAACAAAGGTGTTATTTCAAGAGTATTACCAGAAGAAGATATGCCATTTATGCCAGATGGTACGCCAATTGACATCCTATTAAATCCACTAGGTGTTCCTTCTCGTATGAACTTAGGTCAAGTTTTGGAAGTTCATTTAGGTGGAGCTGCCAAGGCTTTGGGTTGGAAGATATCTACTCCAGTATTCGATGGAGCAACGCAAGATGATGTAGAGGAATTATTAGAACAAGCTGGTATGAGCAAAGATGGAAAAACGGTTTTGTATGATGGTAGAACAGGTGACCCATTTGATAAACCAATTACAGTTGGGGTTATGTACATGTTGAAATTACACCACTTAGTTGATGATAAGATACATGCTCGTTCCACTGGTCCATACTCATTAGTTACGCAACAACCTCTTGGTGGTAAGGCACAATTTGGTGGACAACGTTTTGGAGAGATGGAGGTTTGGGCATTGGAGGCTTATGGTGCTTCTTATACATTACAAGAAATGTTGACGGTTAAATCAGATGATATTGTGGGACGTGTTAAAACGTATGAAGCTATTGTTAAAGGTGAAAATGTGCCAGAACCAGGTGTTCCTGAAAGCTTTAAGGTTCTTGTCAAAGAATTACAGTCTTTGGGATTAGATGTTCGCCTATATTCAGAGGATAATCAAGAACTTGAATTAAAGGAAAATATTGAAGAAGGTATTGAGTATGATCCTGATAAAGATAAGAAAGTGCTTTCTGAGGATGAAGTTATTGCTGATGGCGATTTAGAGGAGGGCTACAGCAGTGAAGAACTAGAAGATGATATGCTCCTAGATGATGAGACAAGTGATTTGGAAGATAGTGATGAGCTTTTTGAGGAATTAGGCGACGAGGATGATGAGCTATTGTTTGATAATGATTTGGCAGATGATAATCTGGATAATGATGCAGATATGATTGAGTAAGGGAGGAAGAAGTTTGGACGAATTAGATATTTTTGATAAATTAAAAATCGGAGTGGCATCTGATGAAAAAATTAGAGAATGGTCAAAAGGAGAAGTGAAAAAGCCAGAGACCATCAATTATAGAACATTAAAGCCAGAAAAAGATGGTCTATTTTGTGAGAGAATATTTGGACCAACCAAAGACTGGGAATGTCATTGTGGTAAATATAAAAGAGTGAGATATAAGGGAATTGTGTGTGATCGTTGTGGTGTGGAAGTAACCAAAGCAAAGGTTAGACGTGAAAGAATGGGACATATTGAATTAGCTGCACCAGTAGCACATATATGGTATTTTAAAGGGATTCCAAGTAGGATTGCTTTAATGTTAGATATTTCACCAAGAAACCTTGAAAAAATCATTTATTTTGCTTCTTATGTTGTTGTGGATAAGGGAACTTCTAATTTAGAAAAATGTCAGGTATTAAATGAAAAAGAATATCATGAAGCAGAAGAAAAATATGGAAGAGGTTCTTTTAAGGCTAGAATGGGAGCAGAAGCTTTAAAAGAGTTATTGGAACAAGTCGATGTAGACAAATTGTCATTAGAAATTAGAAAAGAATTAGAAACAGCAAGTGAGCAAAAGAAAGTGAAATTAGTAAAAAGATTAGATACTGTAGAAGCCTTTAGACTTTCTGGAAATCGACCAGAATGGATGATTATGCAAGTGGTTCCTGTTATTCCACCAGAATTAAGACCAATGGTACAATTAGATGGTGGTAGATTTGCAACTTCAGATTTAAATGATTTATACAGAAGAGTGATCAACAGAAATAATAGATTAAAAAGATTATTAGAATTAGGAGCACCAGAAATCATTGTAAGAAATGAAAAAAGAATGCTTCAAGAATCAGTCGATGCTCTAATTGACAATGGAAGAAGAGGAAAACCAGTAACAGGTGCTGGAAACAGACCTTTAAAATCTTTATCAGACATGCTAAAAGGAAAACAAGGACGTTTCCGTCAAAACTTATTAGGAAAACGTGTTGACTATTCTGGACGTTCTGTTATCGTAGTAGGACCAGAGTTAAAGATTTATCAATGTGGACTTCCAAAAGAAATGGCAGTTGAATTATTCAAACCATTTGTAATGAGGGAATTAGTAGGAAGAGGTATTGCACAAAATATCAAAAATGCCAAAAGAATGGTAGAAAGATTAAGACCAGAAGTATGGGGGATTTTGGAGGAAGTTATCAAAGACCACCCAGTTATGTTAAACCGTGCACCTACTCTACATAGACTTGGTATTCAGAGCTTTGAGCCAGTATTAGTAGAAGGAAGAGCAATAAAACTTCACCCATTAGTTTGTGAAGCTTTCAATGCTGACTTTGACGGTGACCAAATGGCTGTGCATTTACCATTATCACCAGAAGCACAAGCAGAATCAAGATATTTGATGCTTTCTACTAACAACTTGCTAAAACCACAAGATGGTAAACCAGTTGCTGTACCTAGACTAGACATGATTTTAGGAGCTTACTATTTAACCATGGTTTTAGATGGTGAAAAAGGAGAAGGAAAATACTTCAAAGACCCAGATGAAGCAATTATGGCTTTTGAGAATCATGATGTTGGAATTCATGCTAAGATTTTTGTAAGAATTGAAAAAGAAATCGATGGAGAAATAAAAGCACAAAAGATTGAAACCAGTGTTGGTAGAATTATCTTTAATAAAGGAATTCCACAAGATTTAGGATTTATTGATAGAGAAAAAGATCCATTCCAATACGAAATCGATTTCCCTGTTATGAAAAAATCAATGGGAAATATTATTGAGAGAGTCATTAGAACCCATGGATTATCAGAATCAGCAGAAGTAATTGACTATATCAAAGCATTAGGATTTAAGTATTCAACTTTAGCAGGAATTACCTTCTCTATGGACGATGTGCAAGTACCAGCAGCGAAAAAGAATTTATTAAAAGACGCTGATACAAAGGTTGAGACAATTAGAAAACAATATGCAAGAGGTTTGATTACAGATGATGAGAGATATAATGCAGTTATTGATGTATGGGAAGACACAACAAAACAGGTAAGTACTAGCATGGAAGAAAACTTTGATGAGTTAAACCCAATTTATATGATGGTTAAATCAGGTGCCCGTGGTAACATGAACCAATTGCGACAAATTGCAGGTATTCGTGGATTGATGGCAAGTACCACAGGTAAAGCCGTAGAGATTCCAATCAAATCTTCATTTGCAGAAGGATTAGATGCCTTAGAATACTTTATTTCAGCCCATGGAGCTCGTAAAGGACTTTCTGATACAGCATTAAGAACAGCTGACTCTGGATACTTAACAAGAAGATTGGTGGATGTATCACAAGATATTATTGTTAGAGAAGAAGATTGTGGAACAGAAGATGGAATTGTTGTTTATGATATTAAAGATGGAAACCAAATTATCGAAAAAATGCAAGAAAGACTACTAGGAAGATTCCCAGTAGAAGATGTGCTTCACCCAGAAACGAAAAAACTAATTGTAGACAAAAATACTATGATTACGGAAAGCTTAGCAGAACAAATTGTAGAAGCTGGCATTGAGAAATTAAAAGTACGTTCTGTTTTAGGATGTCGTTCAAAACATGGTGTGTGTCAAAAATGTTATGGTATGGGATTGGCAAGACGTGATTTGGTATCCATCGGAGAAGCCATTGGTATTATTGCCGCACAATCTATTGGTGAACCTGGTACACAGCTTACCATGAGAACCATTCACTCTGGTGGTGTTGCTGGTGTAGCTGATATTACGCAAGGTCTTCCAAGGGTTGAAGAATTGTTTGAAGCTAGAAAACCAAAGGGATTGGCAATTATTACTGAAATCGATGGTAAAGTAAAAATCAAAGAAACGAAAAAGAAAAAAGAAGTTATTGTTACTTCAAACGATAACTCAAAATCTTATACGATTCCATTTGGTTCTAAAATGAAAGTAAAAGATGGCGATTTAGTAGAAGCAGGTGAACCACTAATAGAAGGTTCTATCAATCCAAGCGAAATCTTAGAAATCAAAGGACCAGAAGGCGTATATGAATACTTGATTTCAGAAGTACAAAAAGTGTATAGAAACCAAGGTGTTGATATTAATGATAAACATATTGAGGTTATTGGTAGACAAATGCTTAAAAAAGTTCGAGTGGAAGATAATGCTGATACGGATATGTTCCCAGGTTCCTTAATTGATATGTATGAGTTTGAGGATAAAAACAATGAAGTAATTGCAGAGGGAAAACGTCCTGCTACTGGTAAAAGAGTACTACTTGGTATTACGAAAGCTTCTCTTGCTACGGATAGCTTCTTGTCAGCAGCTTCTTTCCAAGAGACAACAAGAGTTCTTACTGAAGCAGCTGTCAAAGGTAAGACAGATGACTTAGTGGGATTAAAAGAGAATGTTATTATTGGTAAGTTGATTCCAGCAGGTACGGGAATGCAGAAGTATCAAAATATTCATATTAGTACGGAAAATGAACTAGAAGAAGTAGCAGATGTGGTAGAATAGAAACTTTAGAAAAACAGCTAAATATAGCTGTTTTTCTTGACAAATAGCCTATTTGCTAGTAAAATAGAATAGTATTAAAAGGTTCATAAATAAAGGAGAAATGTATGCAAAACAACAACAGAAAAGTTTTAGATCATTTAGTATCTAGGACTAAAATATATTTAGCTATTATATTTATCTTGCTAGTAGTTATATGCATTCAAAATACCTATATGATATTACCGTCTATTGCTATTTTTGTAGGTATTGTAGTATATAGTTATTATACAAACAACAAAAGAAAAAGTGAATTATCAGAAACATTACAAGATTTAACATTAACAGTAGACTCAGCAGCAAAAACAAGTTTAATTAATTCACCATTTCCATTAGTCATATTAGAAACAGATGGAAATGTGGTTTGGAGAAGTTCAAGATTTACAACAGAATTTGCTAATATTGATATCAATACTTATATCAAAGATTTAAGCATCGATATTAAGGACGAGATAGAAAAAAGAGAAAAAAATAACAATCAAGATATCATAAGGCAAATGGAAATTGACAAAAAGACCTATCAAGTAGTGGGAAGATATGTCAAATCTAAAAAGAAGAAGAACGAATATATGGTAATTCTTTATTTCATAGATGACACCGAAAACATTAAATTACAAAAAGAATACCAAGATTCCAAATCTTGTGTGGGAATTATTATGGTAGATAACTATGAAGAAACCATGCAGAGACTAGAAAGTGAAGAAAAACCACAAGTGATAGCGGAAATCGACAAATATATATATGAGTGGACAGATGAAACCAATGGAATTTTGATTAAAACAGAAAAAGACCGATATGTATACTTTTTTGAGCAAAGATATTTAGAAAAAGTAAAAGAAGATAAATTTAGTATATTAGATAAAATAAAAGAAATTAAGATGAAAGAAAAAGTTCAATTTACTTTAAGTATTGCAGTTTCCAATGAAGGAAATACAGACAAAGAAAAATACAAATCAGCACAAGCAGCTATGGATATTGTTTTAGGGCGTGGAGGAGACCAAGCTGTTATTCGAGAAAATGATATCTATAAATTCTTTGGAGGAAGAGTACAAGAAGTAGAAAAAAGAACGAAAGTAAAAGCAAGAGTAGTAGCACAAGCCTTAGAAAATCTAATCAAAAAATCCAAAAAAGTAATGATTATGGGGCATGCTAATCCAGACATGGACTGCGTAGGAGCAAGTTTAGGAATTTATCGTTTAGCCAAATCATTAGAAAAAAATGCTTATCTGGTAATGGATACCAAAACTCCTACTTTAGAAGCATTTAGAAAGTCAATTGAAAAAGACGAAGAATACGAAGATGTTATTATCAACAAAGAAGTAGCCCTAGAAAATGTAGAAGAAGATACGCTATTAGTAGTAGTAGATACCCACAAGTTTAACTATGTAGAATCAACCGAATTATTGGAGAAAGTAAAAGAAGTTGTCATTATAGATCATCATAGAAGAAGTGCAGATTTTATAGAAAGTGCAACACTTACTTTCCAAGAAGTGTATGCTTCCTCAGCAGCAGAATTAGTAACAGAACTTCTACAATATGCAGAAGAAAATGTTGAACTAAAAACCATAGAAGCAGAAAGTTTATATGCGGGAATTATGATGGATACCAAAAACTTTACTTATAAAACAGGAGTAAGAACATTTGAAGCAGCAGCCTATCTACGAAAATGTGGCGTTGATATTATTCGAGTCAAAAAATGGTTCCAAAGTGACCTAGAAAGCTTTAACAGAATAGCAGAAATTGTGGGAAAAGCTGAAATAGTAAATGATACCATAGCTATTTCAACCTATGAGGAAAAAGTCAAAGATGTCAATGTGGTTTGTGCAAAAGCAGCAGATGAACTACTTACCATCAGTGAAATAACAGCATCTTTTGTCATTGGTCAACTAGAGGATAAAGTCTGTATCAGTGGACGATCCATAGGAGACATCAATGTTCAAATCATATTAGAAAAGCTAGGTGGAGGAGGGCATATTACCCTTGCTGGAGCACAAGTTGAGGATATGACCATAGAAGAAACAAAACAAGAATTAATCAATCGAATCAATGAATATTTTTCAGAAATAGAATAATGTCCCCACTGGTTCCGGGATAAAATGGGGACGCTGGGAGAAAATGCCAAAAGTGCAATAGGGACGGATCTTTTTGGCAATATTCTCAATAGCATTGAGGAATTTTAAACAATATAGGAATCTTAAATTGCGAAATAATAGAAAGGTGTGGTAATATGAAAGTGATTTTAAAGGCAGATATTAAAGGAGTAGGAAAAAAAGACCAAGTGATTAATGCATCAGATGGTTATGCTAGAAATTTTTTATTTCCAAAGAGTTTAGCAGTAGAAGCAAATAACGAAAATATGGCGAAATTAAAAGCAAAGCAAAATTCTGTCAAGTTCCAAAAAGACCAAGAAAAAGAAGAAGCTTTAAAAGTAGCCGATCAATTATCTAAAATTTTGTTAAAAATAAAAGTAAAGTCAGGAGAAAATGGAAAAATCTTTGGCGGAGTATCTACAAAGGAAATTGCACAGGAACTTGAGAAACAATACAAAATACAAGTTGACAAAAAGAAAATAGATTTAAAGGAAACGATTAAAGTGCTAGGGACTCAAACAGTTGAAATTAAATTATTTGAAGGTGTTATTGGGAAATTAAAGATTGATGTTATTTCAGACTAAATTGCCAAAAGGGAGGAATTAGATGGAGTTAGGAAAAGTACCACCACATGATTTAGAAGCAGAGCAAGCCATTATAGGAAGTATGTTAACTGATAAAGATGCTGTCATTTCAAGTATAGAAGTACTAAAAGAAGAAGATTTTTATCGTGAAGATCATCGAGCAATTTATTCGGCTATCTTAAATTTATATAACCGAGCAGAGCCGATCGATATTATCACAGTAAAAGCAGAATTAGAGGCAATGGGAAAATTTGAGCAAGTGGGGGGATTGGATTATTTAGCAGAATTACCAGAGAAAGTTCCTACTACTGCGAATGCTTTGAAATACATAAAAATAGTAGAAGAAAAGTCGGTATTAAGAAATCTCATTAAAACAGCAAATGAGATTATCGAACTGGGTTACGACCCAACAGAAGATGTAGAAGATATTATGGAAGATGCTGAAAAAAAGATTTTCAATATCATGCAAAATAAAAATCAAAAAGGTTATACACCAATTAAAGATGTGTTAGTAGATAGTTTTACACAACTAGAAGAATTATATAATCGAAAACAACACATTACAGGTGTTCCAACAGGATTTACAGAGTTAGACTATAAAACAGCAGGTTTTCATGGCTCAGATTTAATCTTAATTGCAGCAAGACCAGCTATGGGTAAATCAGCGTTTGCTTTAAATATTGCAACCAATGCAGCAGTTAAATCTAATATACCAGTAGCAATTTTTAGTTTAGAGATGTCAAAAGAGCAAATGGTAAACAGAATTTTATGTAGTGAAGCCATGGTGGATAGTAATAAGGTAAGAACTGGAAAACTAGAAGAAGATGACTGGACAAAACTAGCTGGTAGTATAGGACCATTGTCAGAGGCGGAAATTTATATTGATGATACACCTGGTATTTCTGTTATGGAAATACGAGCAAAATGTAGGAAATTGAAACTAGAAAAAAATATAGGAATGGTAGTAATTGACTATTTGCAACTAGTACAAGGAAGTAATAAAAGAAATGGAAGCCGTGAACAAGAAATATCAGAAATCAGCCGTTCCTTAAAAATACTAGCCAAAGAAATAGGTGTACCAGTTGTTGCATTATCACAATTATCAAGAGCAGTAGAACAAAGGCCAGACCATAGACCAATGCTTTCTGATTTAAGAGAGTCAGGAGCGATCGAGCAAGATGCAGATATTGTTATGTTCTTATATAGAGATGATTACTATAACCAAGACAGCGAGAAAAAGGACATAGCAGAAGTTATCATAGCAAAACATAGAGGAGGATCAACAGGAACGGTAGACTTATTGTGGCTAGGAAGCTACACGAAGTTTGTTAATTTGGAAAAAAGATTTGATGATTAATGTCCCCACTGGTTCCGGGATCAAGTGGGGACATTAGGCTAAGTCAATGGGGATTGGAAATAGAAAGAGGATCAAAAGGGGCAATTTATAATTTTTGTAGGAGAAGTTCAAAAAAGAAAGGATGAGAGTATGGCTAGAATCTGCAAAGAAAATATAAATACTTCTTTTTTTCATATTATGGTTCAAGGAAATAATAAAGAGTATATATTCAATTCCGTAAAAGATATTAATCAATGTAAAAAATAATATAGCAAAAGAAGAATTTTGTCAAAACGAAGAATTGCTTAGTTTAGCAATAAAAAAATTAAAATATGAAAATGATATATCTTATAGAATGATGGAAACGATATTAGGAATTAATCGAAAAAAACTGAAAAGAATTGAAAATAGAGATTGATTAAAATAAAAAGGGAAGTAGGAAAATAGAATGAATAAAAGAGGGAATGAAGAAAAAAAATTAGAAAATATAATAGGGAATACGATTAAGAAATATCATTTAATAGAAAACAATGATAAAATAGTAGTAGGAGTTTCAGGGGGACCAGACTCTATATGTTTGTTAGATTATTTAAATAAAATCACAAAATCTCCTCAATTTCCCCACTTGATCTCAGAACCAGTGGGGACGCTTCCCATGTCCCCACTTAATCCCGGAACCAGTGGGGACATGGTGAAAATAGTTGTGGCTCATGTGAATCATATGCTACGAGAAGAGGCGAATGAAGATGAGAAATTTGTAAAAAATTATTGTGAAAAAAATGGGATTGAATTTTATGCGAAAAGTATAGATGTCCAAAAATTGGCTAATACTAATAAAATAGGAACAGAGGAAGCAGGAAGATTAGCAAGATATGAATTTTTTGATGAAGTTTTGAAAAAGACAGGAGCTAATAAGATAGCCATTGCTCATAATAAAAATGATAAGATAGAAACTGTTTTGATGCATGTTTTAAGAGGAAGCGGCATGGAAGGGTTAAAGGGAATTGAACCCAAAAGGGGAAATCTTATAAGACCTTTGATTGAATGTGAGAGATTTGAAATAGAAAGGTATTGCGAAGAAAATCAATTAAATCCAAGAATGGATGAAACAAATTTTGAGAATATTTATCATAGGAATAAAGTTAGAAATGTGGTAATTCCGTATATTCAGAAAGAATTTAATCCAAATATTATTCAAACGATTGAACGTTTATCTGATCTAATATCATTAGAGAATGAATATATGGAAAAGCAAATGAAAAAAGCTTATCAAGAAATCGTTTTAGAGGAAAAACAAAAGGAAATTGTGATCGATTTAAAAAAGTTTAATTTACAAGAAATAGTAATAAAATCAAGGCTAGTTCGATATATTATAAAAAGGTTATTTGGAACGACAGCAAGTATTGAAAAAATACATATCAATGATATTATAAAGTTATGTAATAATAATATTGGTAATAAGTATTTAACGCCTAATAAAAATATTAAAGTTTTAGTAAAAAATCATAAGGTTTATTTTATGGTTCAATAATAGTTAGAAACATTTAGAATTAATTTTTCTTTTAAAAGTGTACCAACTATAAAGTTCCGTAGGAATGTGTGGAACATGCAATTTTGTAACAAAAAAGACATATAAAAAACTATTGAAAAAGAAAAAGTTATATGTTATAAAAGCAATATAGAATTGAAAAAAACATAAGGAGGAATTATTTTGAAAAACGGGATTAAAACATTAGCAATGTGGCTAATTATAGGAGTTATCTTTATTGTAGTATTGTCATCTATTGTTGAAAATAGTGATGCGAAATTAAAATATTCAGAATTGATTGCTAACATTAATAGTGGGAAAGTCGAAGCGGTTCAAATTGAAGCAGATGGCAAAACAGCAATGGTTACTTTAAAAGATGACAAAATTAAAAAAGAAGTAAACATACCTAATATGGAAAACTTTATGTCTTATACAGAGGACTTCTTAAAAGATGGAGCATTTACTTTAGAAGAAAAGTCTGAATCTATCTTTATTACAGTTCTTAGTCTACTTACACCATTTGGTTTGTTAATTATATTCTTTATTTTCTGGTTCTTTATGATGGGAGGAGCTGGTCAAGGTGGACCAGGAAACAAAACCATGTCATTTGGAAAGAGTAAAGCAAGAATGATGACCCCAGCAGAGAAGAACAAGATTACTTTTGAAGATGTAGCAGGTGTCGATGAAGAAAAAGAAGAATTAGAAGAAATTGTGCAATTCTTAAAAAATCCAAAGAAATTTACAGATATGGGTGCCAGAATACCAAAAGGTGTTCTATTAGTTGGACAGCCAGGTACTGGTAAAACTTTGTTAGCAAAAGCAGTAGCAGGCGAAGCAGGTGTTCCTTTCTTTATTATCAGTGGTTCAGACTTTGTTGAAATGTTTGTTGGTGTTGGTGCTTCCAGAGTAAGAGATTTATTTGACCAAGCTAAGAAAAATGCACCATGTATCATATTTATTGATGAAATTGATGCTGTTGGACGTCAAAGAGGTGCTGGACTAGGTGGTGGACATGATGAAAGAGAGCAAACCTTAAATCAATTATTAGTAGAAATGGATGGATTTGCAGAAAACGAAGGTGTTATCGTATTAGCAGCAACGAACAGACCAGATGTATTAGATAAAGCTCTTTTAAGAGCAGGAAGATTTGACAGGCAAATTGTAGTGGGATTGCCAGATGTAAAGGCTAGAGAGCAAATTTTAGAAGTACATTCCAGAAAGAAACATCTAGCAGATGATGTAGACTTAAAAGTCATTGCTAAAAATACATCAGGATTTGCAGGTGCAGATTTAGAAAATGTATTAAATGAAGCAGCTTTATTAGCAGCTAGAAGAAACATGACAGAAATTGGTATGAAAGAAATCGAAGATGCTATGGTTAAAGTAACCATGGGACCTGAAAAGAAAACAAAAGTAAGAAGTGAAAAAGAAAATAAATTAGTTGCTTATCATGAAGCAGGTCATGCCGTAGTAAGCCATTACCTAGAAACACAAGATCCAGTTCATCAAATATCCATTGTGCCAAGAGGTATGGCTGGAGGTTACACGATGTATCGTCCAACAGAAGATAAATCCTTTATGTCAAAAACAGAAATGGAAGAAAACATTGTATCACTTTTAGGCGGAAGAGTAGCAGAAGCCTTAATCCTAAACGATATTTCAACAGGAGCAAGTAATGACATCGAAAGAGCTACTAAAATTGCAAGAGGTATGGTAACAAAATACGGAATGAGTGAAAGAATTGGTGCCATCATGTTAGGTGGAAATCAAGAAGAAGTATTTTTGGGAAGAGATTTAGCACAAAGCAAAGAGTATTCAGAAGAAACAGCAGCTGTGATCGATGAAGAGACAAAGAGAATTGTAGATACAGGCTATAATCGAGCAAAACAAATATTATCAGATAATATCGATAAGTTACATCAAGTAGCTGGTATATTACTTGAAAAAGAGAAAATTGAAGCAGATGAATTCGAAGCTATATTTGGTGAATAACAAATGCCAAAATTGCCAAGAGGGACGATCCTTTTTGGCAATTTTTGCAATTTGATATTGCTATTTTTTTTGTTTTAGTATAGAATGAAATTGTCGAAATAGGAAGGGAAAATGGTGCATTCTTATGAAAAATTATTATGAAATACTAGAAGTTAATCCAAAAGCTTCAAAAGAAGTAATAGAAAAAGCTTATAGAGTATTAATAAGAAAATATCATCCAGATTTATATAGTGGAGAAAAACAGCAATATGCAGAAAAGAAAACAAAGGATATCAATGAAGCTTATAAGATTTTATCAGATGAATTTTTAAGAGAACAATATAATGTTGAGTTAGAAAAAGAGCTAATAATGGATCGAAAAAATAGTTATCAAGCACAAAGAAGTACAATGGAAACAAAGAATAATGATAACAATAATAGTAATAATTTTACAAGGCAAGAGAAAAGGAGACCATTACAGAAAAGAGAGCATAAAGCACAAATAGGCAGTTTTGCCTCTATTTTACAATTGATGAAACAATTGATACAAGATTTGGCAAGAAATAAAGGGAAGCACGAAGGGAGAAAAGAAATTACGCAAAAAGATGTTTTTGCCATTGCCTTAACGATTATAGTGGTTATTTTAATTGGTATTATCTTATGGTTTATTCCGTTTACCAATGGTTGGATGAGGGAACTTTTATTTGAAAATCCATTATTTAATTGGATTGGTGGATTATTTAAATTCTAACTATTGACAAGTCTTATGCTTTCATGTATAATGAATATCATTAAAAGGGTTATCCCACATACAGTTTTCGTATGACCGGAAGGAGGGGAATATAAAATGTCAGAGATAAAAGTTAATAATGGAAATATAGAAGATGCATTAAAAAGATTTAAAAGACAATGCGCAAGAAATGGAGTGCTTCAGGAAGTACGTAAAAGAGAGCATTATGAGAAACCTAGCGTAAAGAGAAAGAAAAAGTCAGAGGCAGCAAGGAAAAGAAAATTTTAAAAAATGGATTGGAAGTTAAGGGTGTATAAGAAGATACTTAAAACTTCCAATTTTTGTTTCATGATTTAGGAACGGAGAACGATGATTTTGGGGACGGAGGAAAAAATCATGACGTAGATCCAATAAAATATTTAAAGTAAAGAAAAAATACATCATGATTTTTTCCTCCGTCCCCAAAATCATCGTTCTCCGTTTTTAAAGTATAATAAAATAAAAAAGTAGCATACTAAATCAAAGGAGGAAAAGAGATGGAATATAGGCAAACAGAATTAAAGAAAGGAATTAAACTTCATACGATAAATACAGATAAATTTAAAACAAATTTGATTTCTATTTTTATAACAACTCAATTAAATCGAGAAAATGTAACAAAAAATGCTGTTATTTCAGCTATTTTGAGAAGAGGTTCTAAAACGATGCCTTCACAAGAAGAAATTAGTAAGCAAATGGAAGAAATGTATGGAGCTAGTTTTGATTGTGGATTAGACAAAACGGGAGATAACCAAGTTTTAAAATTCTATTTAGAAACAGTAAATGACAACTTTTTACCGCAAAAAGGGGAAAATATGTTGAAAACTTCTATGGAAAAGTTGTTAGAGATTGTGTTCAATCCCTATATTGAAAATGGAAGTTTTAAGCCAGAATATGTGGAACAAGAAAAAAACAATATTAGGCAAAGAATTGAAGGAAAAATTGACAATAAGGCAAGATATGCACTGGAACGATGTATAGAAGAAATGTATAAAGAAGAACCATTTGGATTATATAAATTTGGGTATATAGAAGATTTAGAGGGAATTGACGGAAAAAATTTATATGATTATTACCAAGAGTTAATCGATACTTGTAAAATCGACATTTTTGTTTCTGGTATCATGGAAGATGACTTGAAGCAAGTAGTTACAGAGAACGAAAATATTAAGAAATTAAAAGAAAGAGATCCTGAATATGTAGTTCCAAAAGAATTAAATAAAAATTTTCCCGAACAAGAAAATGTGATAACAGAATCTATGGAAGTCACACAAGGAAAGTTGCTATTAGGATTAGATGTGCGTTTAGACAAGGAAGATTTGCGATATGATGCTCTAATTTATAATAGTATTTTAGGTGGCAGTGCGAATTCTAAAATGTTTCAAAATGTTAGAGAAAAAGCACATTTGGCTTATGTGGCAAGTTCTACTTACCTAAGATATAAAAATAATATATTTGTTAATTGTGGAATTGAAATAGGAAATTATGAAAAGGCACTAGAATTGATTAAACAACAGATAGAGGATATGAAAAAAGGGGATTTTACAGAAGAGGATCTAGAAAATGCAAAAAAGGGAATGATAGCAGCAATCAAAACAATAGATGATGAACAAGATACAGGAATTACTTATTATTTTGGACAGGAATTGTCTGAAAGTGGTATTTCGATCGAAGAGTATATAGCTAGAATTGAAAAAGTAAGTAAAGAAGATGTTGTTCAGATTGCAAAAAATGTTGCTGTTAATACCGTGTATTTTTTAAAGGATTAGGAGGGAAAAAAGTGCAAGTTATTGAAAATTTAACAGTCAAAGAAAAGGTATATAAGGAAAAATTAGAAAATGGTTTGACAGTGATGATCATTCCCAAAAAGGGAATGCAAAAAAAATATATGATATGGGGAACACACTATGGATCCAATGAAAGTAGCTTTGTGGTACCAGGAGAAGAGGAAGTTACAACGGTTCCAAATGGAGTGGCTCATTTTTTAGAGCATAAAATGTTTGAACAGGAAAATGGAACGAATAGTTTAGATGTATTGACAGCACTAGGAGTGGAAGCTAATGCCTATACAACCAATGACCATACCGCTTATTTGTTTGAATGTATGGATCATTTCTATGAAGCAATGGACGAATTGATGGACTATGTGCAACATCCTTATTTTACCGATGAGAACGTAGAAAAGGAAAAAGGAATTATTGGACAGGAAATCATGATGTATGATGATTATCCAGAATGGCGAGTGTATCTAAATGCTATGCAAGCAATGTATCATAATAATCCTGTTAAAATTGATATTGTAGGAACCATTGAAACAATTAGTAAAATCGACAAAGATATATTATACAAATGCTATCAAACTTTTTATAATCCATCTAATATGACAATGGTGTTATGTGGAGACTTTGAACCAGAAAGTATAATAGAAGAAGTAAAGAAAAGATTAATCGATACGAAGCCAAGTGGAGAAATAAAGAGAGTTTACCCAGAAGAACCAGAAGGAATTGTACAAGAAAGAATAGAGCAAAAATTAGAAGTTAGCCAACCATTATATGCGATAGGTATTAAGGATTCTGGTGGATGTGATGTGAAAAAACATATTGCGATTGAAATTTTGCTAAATTTAATCATTGGTAGAAGTTCAAATTTATATAAAGAACTTTATAATGAAGGCATCATTTTTGGACAGCCTAGCTTAGAATATGAATTTACTAAAATGTATGCACATGTTTTAATAGATGGGCAATCGAATGATCCAGAAAAGGTATATCGAAAATTTAAAGAGGAAGTCAATAAATTTAAAACAGAAGGGATTCATGAAACGGATTTTAACCGTATGAAAAAAATGATTTATGGTGGCTATATGAAAGAATATAATGATGTAGCAGATTTAGCGAAGATGTTTTTAGCCGATCATTTCAAAGGAATTAATAGTTTTGACTATTTAGAGGAAATAGAGGGAGTTACTGTAGAATATTTGGAGCAAATATTAAAAGATGTCTTTAAAGAAGAAAAAATGATTCTTTCTATCATAAAAAATTAGAAAAATGTAAAAAAAAGTAAAAAGAAAAAATGTAGGAAAAATGGCGTTTTTAACTTAAAAATAAAGATGCCGTTTTTTATTGTCAAAATATGTCGAAAAACGATAAAAAAACACGTACGAAAGTTAGAAAAAAGCCTTGAAAATACTTGACTTGAGAGTGATATTGTGTTAATTTAGAGTTATACAAGAGATAAATGAGTAAAAAGGAGAAATAAATATGTTAAATGATGAAATTTGTAAATTAAGGGAGCAATTGAATAGAAGTATTGAACAAGGTGATGATTATAGTGTTACTTATCAGTTAAGTGTGGAATTAGACGAGCTAATTGCACAATATTATGAAGATTTGAAAGATAGTAAAAAAAAACTGGTATGGACGACCAGTTGAATTAAAACCTCTTGAGCATTTTTGTGTTTAAGAGGTTTATTAATCTGGAAATAGCTAAGTTTTTTGTAAAAACTTAGCAAGTTAAATGCGTATTTTTTAACAGCAACAAATGTTATTTATCAAATACTATGAAAAATAACTTGCAACCAAAATAGATATATACTATAATAACAGCATAAAGGGATAACTTTGTTTAAAATTAGATAAAGTTTCGTGAAAAATAAAGGTGTGACCAAAATGAACACAGTAGTATTAAAATTTGGAGGAACCTCCGTAGCAGATAACATCAAATTAAATGTTGTTGCAGAAAAAGTGATTAGCTTAAAAGAAGAAGCAAAAAACGTAGTTGTTGTAGTATCAGCTCAGGGAAAAACGACGAACCAATTAATTAAGGAGGCACAAGAATTATCTGCTATTCCACAAGAAAGAGAAATGGATATGTTGCTGTCAACGGGCGAACAAATAACAGCATCCAAATTAAGTATTTTATTAAATCGAATGGGGCATCCAACCATTTCTTTAACAGGTTGGCAAGCTGGCATTAAGACCAACTCTATTCATACGAGTGCAAAAATTGAGCAGATTAATATAAGTAGAATTGAAGAAGAGTTGGCGAAAGGGAACATTGTAGTGGTAACTGGATTTCAAGGGTTAGACGAAAAACAAGATATTACTACACTAGGAAGAGGAGGCTCAGATACGACAGCAGTTGCTTTACAAGTGGCTCTTAAAGCAGATAAATGCTACATTTTTTCTGATGTAGATGGTATTTATTCTGCCGATCCTAATATGATTACGATGGCAAAGAGATTGGATGAGATTTCTTTTGATGAAATGCAAGAAGTGGCGGATAGTCGGAGCGAAGGTATTACATAATCGTTGCATTCAGATGGGAAAAAAATTTGATTGTGATATTGTCTCTAAGTCAACTTTTTCTGAGCATGGTGGTACAAAGATTTGTCAACAGATTGAGACATCAGAAGTGAAGAGTATTGTGAAAAATGAAAAGTTAGTCACGATTAAAATGGAAAAAAAAGAACCGATAAAAAAAGAAGATATGTATCTTATTTATCAGAGTTTATTACAAAATAATGTGATTGTAGAGGCTTTTTATAAAAGAGAGTGCGGTGTGCAGTTTAGGATAAAACAGGAAGAACAAAATAAAGTGCAAGAACTATTAGAGAACAATTACTCAAATTATAAAATTATACAAGAGGATTTTGTAAAGTTAAGTATTGTTGGCTATGGTATTACACAGGATTGTCAAGTGTTGAATCAGGTAATGGCTATGTTAAAGTGTTATGAAATTGATATCTTGGATATTAATTTGACACAGGCGAAGATTGAAGTTTTGGTTGATGGGATTAATAATGATGTGATAGCTAAATTACATGAAAAGTTAATAAATAATTGAAGAAATATTAAAAGAAGCAAAAAGTGGTAAAAAATAAATGTTAATCTGTCAAGCTATTTCTTATAGTAACTGTAATGAAATATTTTAGGCACCCCTCAAATCAAGTTTGAGATTCTCCTAAAATATTTCATAACATTTACTTATTATGAAATACTTTCCATCATAACATTTATTTTTTACCACTTTTTGCTTCTTTTTAGTGATTTTTACTATTGCTATCAATTGATTAATTCTGCATTTGTTTTTCCATTAATTTTTCTACAATTTGTATGGCATTAGTAGCAGCACCTTTACGAATATTATCGGCAACGACCCAAAGATTAACACCAGATGGAATGCTTTCATCACGGCGAATTCTTCCCACAAACACTTCGTCATGTCCTGAAGCGGTAATTGCCATAGGATATAGGTTAGAAGAAAGATCATCTTGAACAATCATATTAGGAAAATTTTTTAAGGTAGTGACTAAATCTTCCATTTCAAAATCTCTTTCAAATTCCACATTAATGGATTCAGAATGAGAATTTTCAACAGGAACTCTAACCGTTGTTGCCGTTACCTTTAAATCAGGTCTATGCAGAATTTTTCTAGTTTCATTTATCATCTTTAATTCTTCCTTTGAATATCCATTTTCCATAAAAACATCAATATGTGGTAAACAGTTGTTATAAATGGGATAAGGAAATTTTTTTAAGGGCTTAGAATTGTCTATATTTTCTAAATCGCATAAGGCATCTTTCCCAGCTCCAGAAACAGCTTGATAGGTAGAATACACCACTCTTTTAATACAATATTTATCTTCTAAAGCTTTTAAAGGGAGCATAGCTTGTATAGTGGAGCAATTGGGATTAGCAATAATTCCATGATGATGATAGGCATCTTCTAAATTGACTTCAGGAACAACTAAAGGAACGTCCTCATGCATACGAAAATAGCTACTATTATCGACCACGACACAGCCTTTTTGTGTAGCAATTGGTGCATATTTTTTAGAAATTTCACCACCAGCTGAAAAAATAGCAAAATCAAAACCAGTGTCAAATGAGTTTTCTGTTAATTCTTCTACCATATAATTTATTCCATGAATATTAAAAATAGTTCCAGCAGATTTTTTACTGGCAAATAGCCCGTAAGTTTCAATAGGTAAATTTTTTTCTTCTAATATTTTAATAACAGATCTGCCGACAAGACCTGTCGCGCCAACAATGGCAATTTTAAATTTTTTCAAAATAGTACCTCCAAACAGGTAGAAATGAATCAGATTATTTTAATTAAAATCTTCTACGGATATTTTACTACAAACAATGAAAAAAGGAAATAGAAAACTTGCTTTTTTTAAAGAATTATTATATAATAATTTGCCGAGAAAAGGAGAAAAGAAATGCTAGTAAGTCAGAAAGTTTTAGAAAATCTATGTCAAGATGCAGGAGAAAAAAGAACCCAAAAAGCAAGAGCCTATAAGGCTTGTGGAAGAGTAGAAATAGTAAATGTTGAATATAAAGATGATAGAAATTTTGAAATAAGTAGTATTGTAGTTGGTCAAGAACCCTATAAAACCTATGTATCTGTTCGAGAGGGAGAAGTAGAAGATATTACTTGTAATTGTCAAGATTATTATAATCACTATGGCGTATGTAAACATACATTAGCTTCTATTATGGCATTTTCAGAAGAGAGTCATAATAGACCAAAAGAAGAAAAAAATTCAAATCATCGAGTAAACAATTATAGGAATTTTAAACAAATAGTCAATACCTTTTACAATGAAGAAATAGAAGAAATTGATGCTAGGGAAGAATCTACTTTAAAAAATAAAGGAACGATTAGACTAGAGCCTAAGATGATCTATGATAAATTTTCAGGCGATATGAAGGTTGAATTTAAAATTGGTGCCAAAAGGATGTATAAAATTAAGGATTTATCCGAATTTTATACCAGAATGTTAGAAAAAGAATTTTATAAATATGGAGAAAAATTAGAGTTTATTCATACAAGAGAAATGTTTGAAGAAAGTAGCAAACCATTGTTGGATTTTGTTTTGCGATATGCAGAAGTCATCAAATATGCTAACTCTAATTCCAACAGTAATTATCGATATTATGGAAAAGCTTTAAGTGATACCAATATCCTTTTAGGCAATAGCGGAATGGATGAACTATTTGATGTGCTATGCGGTCAAAAAATAGCTTTACAAAGGGATTATCATACAGAGGAAATTGAATTTATAGAACAGAATCCCAAAATAGAATTTAAACTCAAAAAAGTAAATGAGGAGCAGTATACTATTCTACCTAATATAGAAATTTTTCAGGTAACTATCGTAAAAGGTAAAAAGTATAAATATATTTTAGACCAGAAAAAATTATATCGTTGTACCAAGGAATTTGAAAACACAAATTTGAAGCTATTAGAATTATTTAGGCAAAATTATATGACAGAAGTATTATTGGGAAAAGAAGAATTGACACAGTTGTTTTCTGTTATTATTCCTAAAGTAAAAAATGCGATTGTTATGGAAAATATAGCAGAAGAAGAATTGCAACCATATCGACCAAAAGAATTACAAACAAAAGTGTTCTTAGATTTTGATTCTAATGATTTTTTAATAGCAGAAGTCAAATTTGCTTATGAAGAAAATGAGTTTAATCCTTTAGATGAGAAATTAAAATTAGACTTCCCAAGGAATATGATTCAAGAAACCAAAGCTTTAAATATATTTCGAAAAACAGGATTTATGTTTGATAGCCAAAATCTAAGATTTATATTACCAGATAATGATAAAATTTATGAATTTTTAACAGAGGACATTGATTATTATACCCATAAGTTTGAAGTGTTAGCTACTGAGAAATTCAAGGCAAAACAAATTAGACAACCTAAAATTGGAAGCTTAGGAGTGAAAGTGGATAATAATTTATTGACAATTGATATTAACCATATGGACATAGATGTAAAAGAGTTAGAAGAAATTATGTCGAAATATGCGTTAAAGAAAAAATATCATAGATTAAAAGATGGAAGTTTTATAAAATTGGAGGAAAATAAAGAAGTTGAGTTTTTGGATAAATTGGTTACAGGAATGGACATCGACTACAAAGAGTTAGAAAGTGGAGAAGTAAGATTACCAGTTCATAGAAGTTTATATTTGAATCAATTATTGAAAGGAATTAAAGGGACAGAAATCATTAAAAATGCAGAATATAAAGAAGTAGTAAATGAACTAGACAAAGAACAATTAGAAGAAGAGATAAAAGTTCCTGAAAATTTAGATCCTGTTTTAAGATATTACCAAAAAACAGGTTTTAAATGGTTAAAGATTCTGGATCGTTATCGATTTGGAGGGATTTTAGCAGATGACATGGGACTTCGGAAAGACCATTCAGATGTTATCTGTAATTGTTGATTATATTCAAAATGAACAACAAGAGAATGAAAATATCATTCCTGGGCAAGAAACCATGGAAGATACCATTCAGGCTAACAGTACTAATTTAGGGAAAAAATCTTTGTTAAAAAGAAATAACAAAAGAGCTAGTTTAGTAGTTTCTCCTAGTTCTTTAACATTGAATTGGCAAAATGAAGCCAAGAAATTTGCCAAAGAACTAAAAACATTAGTAATCAGGGGAACTTTAGCAGAAAGAAAAAGGCAAATCGAAGAAATAGATCAATATGATTTAGTAATTACGTCTTATGATTTACTAAAACGAGATATTGAATTATATTTACAAAAAGATTATACTTTTCGCTATATCATAGCAGATGAGGCACAATATTTGAAAAATAGTAATACACAAAACGCTAAATCCATCAAAAAAATTAAGGCAGACACACGTTATGCTTTAACAGGAACACCAATTGAAAATTCCCTATCAGAACTGTGGTCAATCTTTGACTTTATCATGCCAGGTTACTTATTTACCTATAAAAAATTTAAAACCATGTATGAAACACCAATCGTTAAAGAAGAAGATCAAGAAACAATGCAAAAATTAAGAATGCTAATCGAACCCTTTGTTTTAAGAAGAAATAAAAAAGAAGTGCTAACAGAACTTCCAGACAAAACCATTACGGTACTAAATAATGAAATGGGAGAAGAACAAAGAAATATTTATCTAAGTTATCTAGCACAAGCCAAACAGGAACTGGCAGAAGAAATCGAATTAAATGGGTATGAAAGAAGTCAGATACAAATATTAGCAGCACTTACAAGATTAAGACAGATTTGTTGTCACCCTAGCTTGTTTATAGAAGGCTATAACGAAGGAAGTAGTAAATTAGAACAATGTATTGAAGTTATTCAAGATGCTGTCACAAGTGGACACAAGATTTTACTATTTTCAGGCTATACCTCTATGTTTGAAATCATGGAAAAAGAATTAAAACAAAGAGGAATTCAGTATTTTAAGCTAACTGGAAGTACTAAAGTAGACGAAAGAATAGAATTAGTAGATGAATTTAATCAAAATCCAGAAATCAAAGTATTTTTAATATCGCTAAAAGCAGGAGGAACTGGTCTCAACCTAACGGGAGCAGATATGGTTATACATTATGACCCTTGGTGGAATTTATCCACTGAAAATCAAGCAACTGACAGAGCCTATCGAATTGGACAAAAAAATAATGTGCAAGTATATAAACTAATCACCAAAAATTCAATTGAAGAAAAAATATATGAATTACAACAAAAGAAGGCAGAATTAGTAGACAATATGCTAAGTACCAAAACCTCCTTTGTTAACAAATTATCCAAAGAAGAAATTATGGACTTATTTGCTTAGTTTCTGCGTTTGGTTGGTTTTGGGTGGAGTTTGAGACAGGCACAATTATGCCACTTTTGGCTACTTTGGGGACAGGTCTCAATTTACCATTTGAAGTATATTGAAAAATGTGTTATAATGCCATAGAAACTGATAACAACAGATGGGATAAATTTTATTTCATCGCCTTTCTTCTTCATAGAAAGGAGGACAGCAGAATGAAGCATATAAAAACAGTCAATCGGGCAAACTTGTCTGCAACTGCCAAGAAGGGTGGTTGTGGTAAGTGCCAAGCCTCTTGTCAGTCTGCCTGCAAGACTTCATGCACAGTGGGAAACCAAAAATGTGCGAATGAAGATAACAGGTAAGAGGAGAGGGGTTGCAAACGCAAATTGGAGTGGGCGGGAAATATTTTATTTCTCGCTCATGTCTTAAAAATAATTAATAGGTCTAAATTTTAAATTAAATAGAAATTGCCAAAAAGGATCGTCCCTCTTGGCAATATGGAGGTAAGATGAAGGATTATATTACGATTATTGGTGGTGGTCTAGCGGGATGCGAGGCTGCTTATCAAATTGCTAAGCAAAAAATAAAGGTAAGGTTATATGAGATGAAACCACAAAAATATTCGCCAGCTCATAGTAATTCTGATTTGGCAGAGATTGTGTGTAGCAATTCTTTTAAATCGAATTTACTGACAAATGCTTGTGGCTTACTGAAGGAGGAATTGAGAAGATTGGATTCTTTACTGATTCGTATAGCAGATGAGACAAGTGTACCAGCAGGACAAGCTTTGGCAGTGGATAGATATGTTTTTGCTAAAAGAGTGACGAAAGAGATAGTGGAAAATCCATATATTGAAATGATTCATGAGGAAGTTACAGATATAAAAGAAATGCTAAAAGATGGGATTGTAATAGTTGCCACAGGTCCACTTACTTCTGATGGTTTGGCGAGGCAAATCCAAGAATTGACAGGACAAGATAAGTTATCTTTTTATGATGCGGCTGCACCGATTCTTCAAAAAGATAGTATTGATTTTTCAATTGCTTTTTATGGAGATCGTTATAGCCAAGAAAAGAAAAAGGAAGAGACAGAGGAACAATGGAAGCAAAGATTGATGAGTCAAGAGAGTGAGGAACAAAGTTATATTAATCTTCCTTTGAATCAAGAGGAATATGAGAGGTTTTGGGAAGCATTGGTAGAAGCAGAAGTGGTAACTTTACATGAGTTTGAAAAAAAAGAGATTTTTGAAGGGTGTATGCCAATCGAAATTATGGCAAAAAGAGGAATCCATACCTTACGATTTGGACCACTCAAACCAGTTGGATTTGACGATCCGAGAACGGCTAGGCGACCATATGCTATTGTACAGTTAAGGCAGGATGATAAGCAAGCAAGCCTCTATAATATGGTTGGATTTCAAACGAATTTAAAATATGGAGAACAAAAAAGGGTTTTTGGTCTGATACCTGGCTTACAAAAAGCCGAGTTTGTGAAATATGGTGTTATGCATAGAAATACTTATATTAATTCGAGTTTATTATTAGAAGAAACGTATCGCTCAAAGAATATACCAAACCTATATTTTGCAGGACAAATTACAGGGGTAGAGGGATATGTGGAATCGATTTCTTCTGGCTTGGTGGCTGGCTTAAATGCTTGTGATGATTTTGGGGACGGAGGAAAAAATCATCGCTTTTCAGAGTATACAGTAATTGGTGCTTTGGCAAAGTATATTTCTACTCCAAATACTAAGTTCCAACCTATGAATGCTAATTTTGGAATTTTGCCAGATTTGCATGGAAAGAGGATTCGCGATAAGAAAGAACGTTATAGTAAATTGGCAGAGAGGAGTTTGCAAAGTTTAGGAGTAAAATGAGCAGGTTTTTATAGTGTCTGCTTGTTTTTTTTGTTTTGATAGAATGTTACAAATGTTACCAAAGTATGACATTTTTATAAAAATTATGTCAATTACTTGATTTTTCTCCCAACATTTGCTATAATTTATAATAGATGTAAAATAGGAAAAATAGGTTTTCATATATGGAAAGGGGTAAAAAATATGGGAAAAAGAACTGAAGAAGTAAAAAGAATGCTTGAAAAGCATCAGAAAAAGCAAAAACAAATAGAAAGAAAAACGAAAGATGTTACAGAGAAAATAGAAGAACTTGGTACAAAAATTGGTAGGTTTGATTTAGAGATTGAAAAGCTAGAAAATAAATTATCTACCTTATCTTCATTGGATGAAGATAAAGCTTTAAGGGAAGAGTATCAAGAACAGATTAAAAAACTAGAAAATGGATATTGGGATAAAAGTAAAAGCAATATAAAGATTGAAAAATTACAAAATGAATTATCTGAGACACCTTCAAATGATACAGATACAATAGAGAAAATTCAAGAACAAATTGAAGAGTTAAAAAATGGAAGTGAAGATGTTTGGATTGACGGAAGAAACAAATGCTTGGAAGAGAAACAAGAATTGGAGACTCAATTAAAAGAAAGTGAAACTAATAGAGAAAAAGAAAGAGCACTAAAGGAAGAGGATGAGAGATTTAGATCTAACTTAGCACAAGGAAAAAGAGAAATTGATAAGGATATTGAGACTACAGAATTAAAAATACAACGTGCAGAAATAAATTGTAAATTAAAATACCAAGAAATAAAAGATTTTAAATATGAATATGAAGAATATGAAGAAAAAGATGATAATGGAAATACAGTTATTAAAACAAAAGTCACTAATCAAGGAAAATTGAATAGGTTGAATATGGATTATGAAAAATTACAAGATTCTATTAAAGAACAAAAAGGATTATTAAAAGATTTGCAAGAGGCAAAAGCTATGTGCGAAAAAGAATTAGCTATATTCAAACGAAAAGATGAAGAGAGAGCAAAAAAGTTAGGCAAAGCATGGAATGAAGCTAAAAAAAGTGAAGAAGTGTCAAAAGATGCAGAAAAAGAGCAAGGAAATAAAGGAGACAGAAAAGAAGGAAAAGGCAAAAAAGAAGAAAATGGAAATAAAAAAGAATGGCATCCAGATTTGACACAAGAACAAATAGATGAAATGAAAGCAGATGGAATTGAACCAGGGGATCCAGAATATGAGGCATATTTAAAAAATCATGGAATAGAGATAACGAAACAAGAGAAAAAAGAAGAAGGCAAAAAAGAAGAAAATGGAGATAAAAAAGAATGGCATCCAGATTTGACACAAGAACAAATAGATGAAATGAAAGCAGATGGAATTGAACCAGGGGATCCAGAATATGAAACATATTTAAAAAATCATGGAATAGAGATAACGAAACAAGAGAAAAAAGAAGAAAATGGAAATAAAAAAGAATGGCATCCAGATTTGACACAGGAGCAGATAGATGAATTAAAAGCAGAAGGGCTTCAACCAGGGGATCCAGAGTATGATATGTATTTAAAAAATCATGCTCCAAGTATAAAGTTGGAAAAACAAGAGAGAAAAGGGAAGAGCGATAATAAAGAAGGTTGGCATCCAGATTTGACACAAGAACAGATAGATGAATTAAAAGCAGAAGGGCTTCAATCAGGAAATCCAGAATACGATATGTATTTAAAAAACCATGGAATAGAGCTAACCAATCAAGAAAAAGGAAATAACGAATGTTCTATAACTATTGGACGTACAGGAATTGTAGAATATAATGGGAAAAAATATGAAGTATCCAAAAAGAATATCAAAAGAGGACTTAAAGCAAATTCTTTTGATGATAAAACGTTAGAAGAATATCTAAAATGGGAAATTGGTCTTAAACCTGAAATAAGAGAGATTATTAGCAATTTTAAAAAAGAAGGATATATAGATATGACAGTAGTACAAGCTATTTTCTCAACTGATTTGAATAAAGATCAACAAATAGAAATACTTTATAGACATTTAAATGAAATTCATTATTCAGAAATACATCAGAAGCATGAAAAGGGTATCAATATTACCTACGATATGGATGATTTATCTAAAACCAGTATTTGGGATAGAATTCGTAGAAAAGAAGTTAATAACAAGGAAAAGGCGAAAATAAGTGAAAATGCCATTAATGCAAAAATATGGGGACTTGGAATAATTAAAGGAAAATATCAACCAGCAATGAGAACACCGAAAACAAGATTGGGAAAATTTATAAATAGAATGGTTCATAAAAATCTAAAGTCATTTCCAACTGAATTAACGAATAAAGAAGCAGAAACAGTAGCAACACAATACAATGAAATTGCATATGATGAAAAAGGAAACAAAGTAGAAACAAAAGACTTACAAAAAGCATGGAGAGAAAAACAACGTATCAATATAATTAAAAATAAGCAAAATAAATTATCACCAAAAGAGGTAAGAGAAATAGGTGATTTGGTAAAGTCACAGGTTAATGCTTCAAAGAAAGTACCAGAAGAGGAAGAATACGAAGAGGAAGAAGAACTTTAATATAAAAAGATGAAAGTAGATACTATAAGAAGGTATTACTTTCATTTTTTTAGTGAGAAGGTAAATGGTTTGGCTAATTAATGCATAAAAAAATGTGTTTAGTATATAGTTTGTAAAGTTAAGACAAAAAAACGATTTACATAATTGTAATTAATATATGATAAAATCACCTTGAAAGTTTATAAACGAATATTTCACCT
>CANONT010000019.1 GCA_947567695.1 uncultured Clostridium sp. | reverse complement strand
TCGGTTTATTCTCTAAAGGATTTTATTGTTTACTTTTCAATGTACTTTTTGTTGTTCCATTTAGCGGAACGTTTTGCATTATACTATACCTTTTTTTATTTGTCAACACTTTTTGACAATTTTTTAAAAATATTTTTTTCTTGAGCTAGTTTGCCTTAAAAATTGGGCAAAATAAAAAACTAGTAATCTCTGTTTTTATTATATTCCTTAAGTTTTTTTTTATTACTAATTCTTAAGTATATTTTTAATTTTTTGTCTGTCGCAAGGTACTTTTTAATAATATCATGTTTCTTTTTGAAAGTCAATACATTTTTTGAAACTTTTTATGGAAATTTTATACTTTCTCTGTATTAGCTCTTTCATACATATTTAATGCTTTTTTAGTATAACATCTTAAACCTTTTATGTCAATAGTTTTATCTTGTTAAATTTTGGTAGAATATCTGTTTATGTCTCTACTCAGCCTTACTATTTTTTTATTAAAAATCAACAGATCTAAATCGTAGACTGTTTATGCAGAATAGCCAATGCTATCAACTTAACATTAACAGCATTAGCTATTATAAACACTAATCCCTATTATTTTATTTCTTTATTAAGTATTCTAATTTTTAAAAAGAAAATCCCTGCTACTACAACAACCAAACCAATTAGTGTCATAAAAACATAACTATAATTAGCATCTCCCGCTTTTGGTAATGAACCAGTTTTAGCAGAAGTCTTATCAGTTGTTTTCTTAGCTGTATTTGTGCTTGCTTTTGTAGTTGTACTTTGTTTTGTACTTTCATTGGAAGCAGAATTTACGGTTGAATTAGTAGTGGTAATAGGGTTTGTATTTGAGACTTTATTATTCTCTGTTCCCTTATTATCTGTCACTGGAGTTGAAATGGAATTCTGTTCTCCCTCTTTTACAGCAATGTTTTGAGAAACATTACTAATTTTAAATGGCACAGTTCCATCTGCTATTATCATATCTTTTAAACGAATGGTAAGATTTTGCTTTTTGGTTTCTTTTACTTTAAAAGTGATTTTAAAAATAGTTTCATTGTTTTTTCCTACTCCATTTCTAGCAATTGCTATTTTCCCTTTTGCTTCATTATAAGTAGATCCATTTGAAGGTGTCTCCCAACCATTTTGTCCTTCCATTTTTACTAGCGTTAAACTATCTTTATCATATTCTAAAGTTCCTCCAAATGAGATAACTCCTTTTTCAGATTGTATATTAGATACATTGACATTGATTGAGAATTCATCATTTTTACTAACTTGTGTTTTAGATGTCTCCATATTTATTTGACAACTAAATGCTCCATATACATTTCCCATTATGCAAATTGTTACCATTAATATCAAACTTAATGTTATTATTTTTTTCATATTCTTTTCCTCCTACCATTTTTATTTTATCTCCATCAAATCAATTAGTACTAATTTGACTTGTGCTAAATCATTAATGGTAACTTCTCCATCACCATCTACATCTGCTGCTTGTAATCTAGTTTCTTCTAACAATTGTATCTCAATAATGTGTAATTTTATTTTTGCTAAGTCATTGATTGTAATTTCTCCGTCACAATCTACGTCTCCAATTACAATAAGAGTATATTGTATATTGTCTCCTAGTTTTAATATGGTATCTGTTGTAATTAAATCGTTATCTCCTAATGTTTTTCCTTCTGGATTGATCAATACCATTTTTTGTGCTGTTTTTACTTTTTGTTTGAATTGACTAACTGTTGTGTTTGGTGCAATTCTTGAAATATGTTTTTCCTCTATTTGATATTTGTCAGAGGTAATTTCTTCTAAACGATCTGGATTAGTTGGTTTATCTGGATTTTCTGGTTGTTCTGGTTTATTTGGTATATCTGGTTTTTCTGGATTATTTGGTTGGTCTGGTTCTACTGGCACAGTTGGTTCATCTGGTTTTTCTGGTACATTTGGCGTATCTGGTTTTTTCACAATCCAGTCAACTTTTGCGGTTGTTGTACCTATATTTCCATTTTTATCTTTAAATTCAAAAGTAAATTCTCCATTTTCTTTAAATATATGTGTATCACTACCATTATTATTAGTGATTGTAATTTCTGTACTTGGATTTACTAATTTCGCTGTTACATTTTGGGTTGTTTGTGTTGTAATATCGTATTGAATGTCAGCTGTTGGCTTTTGTTTTTTAGTAGTATCTTCATATAGATTAAACATACTTGCTGCAATAAAACTTAGTGAAGAGGATGCTGCTTGTGTTTCTTTTCCTACAATTTTTATATATTGGGCTTGTGTAGCTTCAAAATCAACACGTTTCATGTCCATATTATACGCCCAATTGGTACTTGGAACAACTTCTGTCCAATTTTCGCCATCCATACTAACAGAAATGATGGCATTTTTTATTTTTCCATTTCCTCCTTGCACTGGGAAATATTCTAAAGATGTTAAATATTTAGGTTCATCTAATTTAATAGTAATATATTTTTCTTGATCACTTCCATTCCAAGCAGAATGCCAATTGGTATTGATATTTCCATCAATTGCATTTTTGCCATGTCTCCCTTGCGCTGTTGCTTCTGTTGAAACTGCATGTATTGACAAATGAGAGATTGGAATGTATTTTCTATTGTCTGGTTCATTATTTTTTGTAAAAGTATAAGTTGCACTATCATTGCTTGCTAGATATACTCCTGTTGCCCCTACACGAACGATGATTGTTTTGTCTCCTGTCAAATCTGGTTGCTCTTTTTCATAAGAAGTCCATGGGTCTTTTTCTTTATATTTCCATTGCATAGCGTTGGTTGCACCAATTAATTTATTTTCTAAGTCATTGGCATATAAAGTAGCTGGTAATCCTTCTGAATCTTTTATATCAATTTTATATAAGTTGTTTTCATCATAATTTACACCAACAATATGGACATAAATATCATTTTCAGAAGTAATACTATTCATTTCTTGTTGTGTCAAAGTCCATTTATGTTCTTCTTCTGCTGTAAAGGCAACTTCTTTCCAAGTTTGCTTTCCATCTATACTATAATCCCAACGAATTCCAGTGTTGTCAAAACGATTGGATAATACGATTTTATTGGCATCTTCTCCATCAAATGAAAAAGTAGCAATTGTTTTATCTAATTTTCCTAATAAGTAATTCGCTTCTACTCTTGTAACACCTGGTTGATACACATAGTACACACCATTGTTCTCATCATTATTAGGTACAGTAGATCCTTCGGTTAATATTCTTGTTTGTAAAAGTGTAAATTTATAAGAATTTTCTATACTTGTTAATTTGGGTTTGATTAAATTTGTTAGATGTTGCATTGGTAATGGGAAATATTTTAAGTTTTCTGCTAGTTCTTCTGCTAATGCATAATATTCATTTTCTGTCTTGTTCGTATTGGCGTTATATACATTAATTAATCCATACCATGCATCTATATTAAAAGGTTGTATTTCTAACGCTTTTCTATATAATTCTTCTTGTTTGTTTAAATTGTCTGCATAACATTCTGCCATCATAACCGTTTCTTCACATTTTATTAAATTATCATAGTCGTTTATTGCTTCTTGTGCTAATGCCATATATACGACTGAATAACCTCTACTGTAACTAGCATTTCCCCAACCTAGTAGCATTCTTTCGCCTTTTTCGGATAATGTCCATCCACTTACGTCATTGTCTATATTCCAATACCCTCTTCCTTGTGCGTCCATTGTATAATATAAAAGAGCTGCATGTCCTGGTTGACCAATAACAGTTGCTGGTATTCCATGTGTTGCACGAATATTGGAACCACTTTTTGAGATACCACCACAAACTGCTCCTGTTCCAAATTTATTTCTAAAATTCATCCATACTTTATACAATTTATTATTTGAAGTTCCTCTTGTTACAGATATTTGATAAGTTGGATTATTTTTTCCTCCTGGTATCGTATAGGCTAAATCGAATAATCCTGTTTTGGTTTCATCGTTTTTTTCTTTTTTGGCAGCAAATAATTCATTAAAATAGTCCTTATTGTTTTCATCATAGTAAACTTCATTTTGGTAATTTGGCCACACATAAGCGATATGTGGATGAGGTGTCAACCAATTTGTTTTTCCTGTTTCATCAATCTTAGTTTGAACATAAGCATTTAACCATAAAATTTCTTCATCATCTATGTGATTATTCATGATAAAACGCATTTCTTCTACTTCTAAAGCTTCAAACCATTTTGTGTAATCTATATTGTCACTTACTTTAAGTTTTCCATTTTTATACAAATATTTATAAATTGCATAACGTCTAAGGGCATCTGATTTATTTTCGGTAGCATTTGATTGCATCCATAATCCTACTGTTTGTGAATGGGTTAAGGAAAGACTGATTGCCATCTTTTTATATAAATCTCCACTTGTCATATTAGCTGGACACAAGGAATTATGAATTGGTTCGTTATTGGTAAAGTCACTACTGTATTCATCATAAAGTCTAGAAAGTTGTGTTAATGAGTTATAATAACTTCCTCCCTCTGGTACTCCACCTAATACATATAAACGTAAATTTTCAACATGATTAAATAACCAAGAAAATACTTCCTTATTTCTTTCGTTTTCGCCTAAAAATCTTTTTAATGCATAATTTCCTACATTATTAACAAATCTTCTTTGTAGAAGTGTTAATTCGTATTCTTTATTCGTCAAATCTGCATTCGCAAATTGTGTTTTGATTTTTTGATCTAATTCTTCTATATTAGGAACTAGTTGTTCTCCCTCTTCTTTATAATCTGCTTTGATTAATTTAGCATCTGCATAAACAGCATGGTCATTTCCATTTGCTCCATTGTCATTAGCATATAGTTTTAAATATTTGGCATCTTTAATAGGAATTTTAACAAAAACTGCATTATCCCCTGCTTTCATGACAGTTGGTTCACTTTCTGTTTTTAAATCCCAATTCTTTCCGTCCTTTGAGGTATAAATAGAAAATTTAACACCATTACTAGAACTAGCTGCCGTTCTATTTAATCCGATATAAGCAGTAAAATAGTCATATTGATTATCATCTGTTAAATCATATACGACTGTTGATGTGGCATGTGCCCATATTCCTTTTTCAAATTCGTAATAGGCTCCTTCTACTTTTACTGAAATCAAGCTACCATTGTTTGCTTGATTTAGAATAAGATTTCCCCAGCCAGCTTTAGACTGTTCTTTCACATAGGGAAGATCGGATAAATAACAATATCCCTTTTCTGTATGATCATTAGCTGTAACGATAAAAGGTCCTTCTTGCCTTTGTCCTTGAGCTGTTAAAAATATCAATAATAAAAAAGCGAAACAAATACTTATTTTTGATAAAAATTTTATTTGACTTTTCTTATTTTTCATATTTTTTTCCATTACAAATCCTCCATTTCTTTTTACTCCTTCCTTATTATACCATAGTTTTCCAATTATGTAAACACTTTCTGTCTATAAAAATCATAACGATTAAATTTCTACCAGGATCAGGTCATCTCCTATGCACTTGATGTTCTGCCAGGGAATAATAATTTCGTTATTTTGAGCAAATAGGTTCAAAACTTTATTACTCCCTGGAACAATGATAGATGTTATTGTTGCAAGATTGATAATTGTTCTCTTTTGTAGAATGTTCATGGTTATCATTGTCACATAAAAGATACTTCTCATTATTAATAATATATTCTTGCTTTTCCTTTTTTCTTAAGTTTCCTTCTAATGTAATTGGAGCTCCTATTTTAAAGTAAATTTCTAATTTTATATGTTTTCTATCTTCATTTATTTTTGACACATATATTTTGTCTACTAATAACTTGATTAAGTCTTCTATGTTTTCATCTATCTTTATTTCTTTTTCTAATGCTCCTTTTATTTGTTTCATGTTATCTTCTATTGAAGATAGATTTTCTTTTTCCTCTTTTAAGTCTTTTATCTTTTTTTGCTCTCTTTGTATTTCTTGATTTAGTCTTTCGTTTCTTTTGTAAAATTCTTCATCAGATAATAGATTTTTAATTGTAAGTTCTAGTAACTTATCTTTTTTTGCTTGTATCACATTTATATTACTCTCTATATTTACTATTTCTGTTTCAAAGTCTTTTGTAAAATTATATTTCTTATACTTGTTTAATAAGTCTTCTATAATTTCTTCTTTATGATAAAGAAACTTATTCAAAACTATCTTTAAAATTTCGATTAATTCTGATTCTTGTATAATTGGACTTTCACATTCTTTTAGTCCATATGTAATATATTTACTACATGCCCATGCAGGTTTGCTAGATCTCTTGGCTCCAGATATTCTATTATATCCTGGCATGTGTTCTTCTCCTTCGTGTTCTTTGCAATAAATTAATCCACTAAAAGCATATCTACTTTTAAATACATCTTTATTTTCTACTCTATTTAAACAACTTGCTGATTTCTTTTCTAATATATTGTTACATTTTTTCCATAGTTCTTCTGAAACAATGGCTGGTATGTTTTCTTTACATTCAAATATTTTCCATTCTTCTTTTGGCATCTTTTGTGCTTTATGTAGTTTATAATCCACTACTTTTACCGTTCCTGTTCTGTAATATCCTTTATATTTTGGGTTTCTTATGATTCTTCTTAATGTTTGTGATGATATTGGTGTTCCATTTTTTCCCTTATATCCTTTTTGTTTAAAATATTCTGCTATTTTATAAAATCCCATTTCTCCTTCAGAATATATTTCAAATAGTTCTCTTATCATTTTTGCTTCTTCTTCATGTATAACTAGCTTTGTATTATCTTTTCGATAGCCAAATATATTGTTGTTGCCTAACACTCTCTTTTTTTCAATGGATCTACTAAATCCAAACTTTACTCTTTCTGATAATTTCCTTACTTCATCTTGTGCTACACTTGCCATGATTGTTAGTCTTAGCTCTGCATCTGGCATGATAGTATTAATGTTATCAGATTGAAAATATACTCCAACATCATTATCTAATAATTTTTGGGTATAAGAGATACTGTCTAATGTATTTCTTGCAAAACGTGTTACTTCTTTTGTTAATATTAAATCAAACTTTCCTTTTTTGCTGTCTGCTATCATTCTTTTAAATGAATCTCTTTTGTTTACACTTGTACCACTTATACCCTCATCTACATATCCTTCAACATAAGTCCAGTTAGAGACTTCTTTTATATGGTTTTCAAAATAAAAAACTTGGTTACTTAATGAATTTAATTGTTCATCTTTTTCGCTTGATACTCTTGCATAGTATGTTACTTTTAATGGTAAGTCATATATGCTTTTGCCACTGCTTATTTCTTTTCTCATATTATATAAATCCATATTTTTATCTCCTTTCCACAAAGTATCTTTATAGGTACAATTATTATATAATTGTTTTTCTTGTATGTCTATATTTTATTTATCTCTTTACTAATTTCTTTCAATAATTCATCTTGTACATTTTCATATACCTCTCTATTAATTGTATTATTTTGAAACAATTTTTTATTTATTATCAATTCAATCTCTAACTTTACTTGTTTATTAGATACAATTTGCTTTTTTTCCATAGGCTGCCTCCTCTTGTTTCTAATTAATATTCAAAGTTAGATTAATGTATGCTAAAACTTATCTCCTCCCTTCTTTATTTTTTAATTTTAAGGCATACTAAAAAGCAAGCCATTTACTCTTTTAATAAATGCTTGCTTTTGGTTGATTTTTTGGAACAATATTTTGAACATAATTAGACTAAGTATTTTTTTGACATTTCAATTGCATGTTGCCATTGTAAATGTCTTAAATACTCTAACTCATAATCTTCTTTCTCCTTCAAAATTTTTGTTCTTAACTGTCTATTTGTCTTTTTTCTCTTAAGATAATTTTTATGTTTTATCTCACTTCTTATTTCCTTTTCTTTTTTATAGTTAGGATGTCCTTTTAAAACTTTTGATACATATTGTGGACTTATTCCTAATTCTTTTGCTATACAAACGCAGTTAAGGTTTTCCTCAAAATACAATTCGCAAATTTTCTGCTTCTTGCTGTCTGGTTTGATTACCTCCTCTCTTAAAATAGTAATCAACAATTCTTATTCCTTTTTTGAAAATTTGACTTTCTCGTATTTCCTTCCTTTTTATAAACCTTTCTTAAGTCATTTTGTATCTACTTTTGTTGTTGATAGACTTATTGTACTATATATTTTATATAATTTCAATAGATACATCAAAAATTTTATAAATGTTTATTTTTTCAATTACCTAAATCTAATTTCTATATCTATATTATTAATACTTTTTTCCAAATACAACTGGTTCTCCACCAATAAAACTTATTTTTCCATCAACATAAGAAATCATTTGATTATCATTTATTGCATATATTGGAAATTTCTCATCTTTTAAAGTTCTACTTAAAAATTCTTGATTCCATTTTTCTCTACCTTTTTTTAAATAATGTGGAATAATATTGAAATCAACAATTCCATAATCTCTATCAACTATGTCTTTTACATTTTTATTATATCTTTCTTTAAAGTATGTTTCAGATTCAATTTGTTTTCCCCATATAATAGAACCTGCCGATGTCCCCATTATTACTTTTGTTTTAAGCATTTTGTCTATAATATCTTTCAAGTCATATTCTCTAATAATTTTCGCAAGTACATTTTGCTTACCACCTACAAAATAAATCAAATCTGCTTGCTCAATTCTTTTAGATATTTCATCTTTTGATAATTTCTTAAAGTCTATAAAATCTATTCTTCCACCTATGTATTTTTCTAAACAAGCAAGTTCTTTAATTACCCATCTTTTATCTTTATCTCTATCTAATTCTATGTATGATTCATTTACTATAGCTATGTTAATTTCATTCAAATTTTTACCTACTACTGTTTCAACTTCATTTGCTATTTCTTTGGTTAAAAATCCTTGAGAAGCTAATAACAATTTCATTTTTGTTCCTCCTATTATACATTTTTTCTATTTATTGTAATCTCGCTAACTTCAATATTTTTAGGTAAATTCAATGTGTATAACATAATATCAGCAATATCCTTTGGATTCATCCATTCTTCTGGATGTTCTATTTCTTTTCCATTATATTTTGTATGAAATTTTGTATTCATTCCACCTACATTAAGTTGTATTACCCTTGAATTGTATTTCTTTAATTCTACCTGTAAGTTATAACTTGTTCCTCTTATTGCCCATTTTGATGTTGTATATGCTAATTGTTCTTCATATCCTGCCTTTGTACCACAAGTTGAACCTACATTTATTATATCCGCATGATTTTCCTTAATTAAATTCATTAATTGAGATGTTAAAAATATTGGTGCAACACTATTTACAGCAATCAAATTGTTTAACTCATCATATGTAATTTCATCTACTTTTTGCAAACTAATTACTCCTGCACAGTTAATAAGAGCATCAAATTTTTTAAACTTATTTTTGATTTCATCACAAGACTCTTTGATTGATGTTTCTTCACTTAAATCAGTTTTTATAAAGTCACATTCATAATCTGGTTTTCTTCTGCAAAGTGCCACTACTTTGATATTATTTTCCAAACATTTCAAGGCTAATTGCCTTGCTAACCCATCACTTGCTCCTGTTATAATTATTCTATCCATTAATATCATTCCCCCAATCTTTATTAAACATTGCTATTCCTTCAATTGAAAAACCAAATTTCTTGTAATAATCTTCTTTATCTAATTCAGTAGTTAATATTCTTCTACCAAACCCTTTATAATGATTGCAAAAATTGCTCATCATCTTTTTTCCAATTCCTAACTTTTGATATTGAGGTTTTATTAATAAATATGTTAAAAATACATTAATATTGCCATCATCTATTGCTGATAATAATCCAATTAGTTTATCGTTATTCCATGCTGATATAGTATAACTACTATTTTCTATTGCTTTATATAATCTATTAGGATATTCTGCTGTTTTCCAATTAACAGATTTAAATAACTCTATTAATTCTTCTTTTTCAATTTGGATATTTTCCTTATATTCAAAATTTATCATAAATTAAATCCTCTAAAATTATAATTTCAATATAAACAGATTTTATATTGTTTTTTTCTATTTACCATTTTATATCATAAATTACATAAAATTGCTAGTATTTTACAACATTTTATTGTAAATTTATTATCCATTTCCATAATCAATTCTAAACTGCAAATCACTATCAGAATAATACTCTGTAATTGCATTATACAAACAACTAATCATAAAATTGGTACTATTATGTATTTGACTATCTTGTTTCAAATAATTTAATTTGTCAAAGGCATAAAAAATAATAGAAGCATTTAATAACTGCATTCTACTTCTAACTACTTCCTGTGGTAAAACTGCTTGTCCTATTTTTAAGTTATTTGAATAAAACATAATGTCTAATGTATTTTCTATAATATTTCTTTGACTTTCTTTAAATAAATATAACTCACATTTCTGTTTTATAGCTTCTAAATTTTTTGTTTCTATTTCAGACTGACTAACATCTATATTATTATTTTTATGTTTTTTATTATCTTTCTTATTTGCTCGTAAATTTTCTGTTTCTAAAATCGTATTTTTTCCTACACAATAATCTTCTTTTATTCGATTATCTGTTAGTAGATTATCCATTTCTATATAATCATCTGTATTAATATCATTAATCTGCAATTCTTCGTGTTCAATCTTACCTATATAAATTAAATTAGGCTTTCCAAATCCTTGCTTTTCTTCTTTTATTAGGTTAGATTCTCTTAGTTCTTTAAATGCTCTTGTTACTGGTTTATCACTTAAATTTAATTTACTTTGTATCTCTTTTCTAGTATAAATTAAATAAATTTCTCCTTTATCATTAATCCATTTATTCATTCTTGATAGGTTCATTCTATTTAGTAAAAACGCATAGATTACTTTTGCTTCTATACTTAATTTTTTATATTTTTCATTACAAAACAATTCTTGTGGCATTTGATAATATGAATGCTGTAGTGTCTCATCTATTTTATAAAGATTCATCTTCTTCACCTCCAGTTTCTCTATATTTTATTAATAATTCATCTATCTTTCTTTTGCTTAAACCTTGATATTCACATTTAGGTAAATATTGCTCGATTACACTTTCGTATTCTTCTAATCCAAATATGTAAATATTTTTATAATTCTCATTTTCATTAAAATAGTAGTGCAATCTTGCTAATATTTCCATATTTATTAATGGCATGATTACAATATAATTGTCATCATCTACTTTTAAATCTGCCAATCTAAAGTCTGATAATTCTACATCATACATTTCCTTAATTCTTAAATAAATACTGTGCCTTATTGCATAATTATTCCTCATTAAAAATTTACCATATTCATCGTAAGGAATTAAAATTGTATATTTGTTTCCAAAATAAAATCCTTTTTCATGTAATAGTATTTTTTCTATGTTATTTGTAAATATCATGGCATTGGCATATCCATTTTCTTTTCTTATATCGTAATAAATTGATTTTATATATTTATCATCTTTTCCTTCATACACTGCATATACTAAAAAATTTTCCTCATTGTAATCTAAATTTCCAATATATCTTCTAGAATATGTTGTAGGTTCATCTTCTTTTTTCATGTTCCAACTAGGTATAAAAGTTAAATTATCTTGTATCAAACAACTTGCTATATCACTTATTACATTTAATCTTTCCCTATTGTTTTGATTTCTACAATGGTTTCTCACTTCAAATCCGTTTTCTAATAAATATTCTTTTCCTTTACTTCCTAATGTAATATATCTGTGTTTTAATCTTCTTACATAGTCATGTTTTGCTAATAGTACCATTCTTTTTTCTTGATATGTCTTCGTTTCATAAATATATCTTGTATTATCTAATGATATTATTCTATACTTTCCTAAAAATATTAATAATTCTATATCTCTATTCTGCAATGTCATTCCACTTCTCATCTAAATCACCTCCATATTTTTTTAATCGTACCTTCCTTAAATGGTACACTTGTAGAGGGCACATATTGTATATGTCCCCTCTACTCTAGACGATTTCTTTTAGTTATTTTCTATTAAAACTCTTGGTATTACTTAATTTCTTATAAAATCAAACATAGCAAAATTTATTTTAATTTTTTTACTAAAATTTTGCTATATTTGTATATATGTTTATCTTATTCTTTTGTTAATTATTTTTGTTATTTCATCTGCTGATAGCACATAAACTTCTGCATATGGTTTATCCGAATAATATCCTTGTACCATATAACAGGAACAATAAATATTGTCATCTTTGATTATTTTTCCATGTATTAATCCATCTTGAATTGGTTTTACATTTCTATTATCTGCATCCCATATCTTTCCATCATCATATATTTTTATAATTGTTATTGTGAATTTATCATAAAATAGTTCTTCATATTTTCTTGTTATTCTAGCAATATTATTTGTAATTCGTTTTCCGAGTATAATTTGCACCTTTTTTGATTAGTGGAATCTTTTCTGGAATATAAATTTTTAATATATCATCTTCTACTTTTGCTCTGTAGTCATAGTCGATAAATTCTGTTACTTCATCTTCCATAAATTCTCTCCACAAATTTTCTTGCATTACTGCATCATACATATCCATTCTTACTTTTTCTAGTTTACAAAAATATTTTTCTAATTCCTCATCTTTTATTTTTTCTTTTGTTTGCACTACTTCATTGCTTATTTTTTCAATTTTCTTAATTGATTCTATAATTTCTTCTCTTTTCATAAATATCACTCTCACTTTCTTAAACTTAATTTTTTGCATAAAAATAGAAGGTACAGATTAATCTATATCCTTCTATCTGAATAATTTAATTTTTTTAGATTATACTTCTTCATTAGTTCCTTCAGTTAATTTCCTTATTTCTTTGGCATTTTTGTTAGAAATCACTTTTTTTCCTGTCTCTTTTTCTAACTGTTCTCTAGCAAGTTTAGCAATGTTGCCACCCTTTATAACTGATTGTTCTGCACCTTTGATTCCTTTTTCATTTGTATTTTTTGATATTTCTGTTGAAGATGTTTCTGCTAGCATATTTAAAACTAACTCCATATTTGTCATATTGTCACGCAAATTTTCTTTTCTCAGTCCTTTCAAATTTTTATATTCTTTTACAGAATAGCCACTCCAAACTTGGGTTAGCATATTAGTCAGTATAGCAAAATCTTTATTTTTACTAACACCTACTCTTTTTAATTCATCTGTAAATTCTTTTCTTACATCAATTGTTTTTAATCTTTGATTAATCCATTCTTCTGAATATCCTTTTTTCCTGTAAGTATCTAATGCTCTATTTATTGTAATTTCTGGATCGTATGCTTCATCAATTCTTTCTTTTCCAACTTGTGCAAGCCATAATTTAAATGGTTCTGCTTTCTTTGATGGAATTGATTGGACTAATCTTAAAATTTGTTCTGTATTCATTACATCTGTATCTCTTAATTTCCCATCATATGCTTTCATTTTCAACTGGTTAGTATTACTAACCAGTTCACTTCCTTCTTGATTTAGCTTATTTTTAAGCCATTTCCAATAATTTCTCGATTTTTGATAATCATTATCAGTAAGAATACCAACTACATCTACCACTGAAAAATACCAGTTTTCTTCCTCTTCATCCCATGCCACTCTAATATTTTTATCTTCAAATAATTTAATACTATTATTTTGTTCCATTTCTTACCTCTTTTCTAACTTTCATTATTTGAAACTTTGGAATAGTAAAAGTTTATCTTTATCTTCTATATTTATATCACATCTCAAACATATTTTCAATAGTTTTTGCGAATTTTTGTTCTTTTATTTTTTCACATAAAAGAACATACTTTCTTATGTCCTTCCTAATTTTATCTTTTTTAATATTTCGTTTTTATTTTTCTAATTATGTTTTCTTTTCCATCACTTTCTAACAATAAACTACCATCTTCATCTGTTCTATAAATGGATGTATTTAAACTTTTAAATCTATTCAATATTTCTGTACTTGGATGATGATATTTATTATTTAACCCAACTGAAATAATTGCAAATTCTGGTCTTATTTGATTTAAAAATCTTTCTGTACTGCTTGTATTTGAGCCATGATGTCCTACTTTTAAAACATTTACTTTATTCCAATCTCTCGAATTTTCTACTTCTTTTTCGCTATCTCCCATAAACAAATACCTCTGTTCTAAATAATTCATTTGTATTACAATTGATGAATTGTTCAAATCTTTTGCCTTATTATCAATAGCCATTACTTCACAATCTGCTAATCCATTTTTGAATTTTTCTCCTACTTCTGGTACTCCATAATTTAGGTTCTTTCTTTCCATTGCATCTAAAAATTCTTCTACTTGTTTATCTGTATTTATTGTATCTGGCATATAAACTGTTCCAATATCAAAATTATCTATAATATCATCTAATCCACCAATATGATCTGCATGTAAATGAGTCGCTATCACTGTGTCGATTTTAGAAATTTTTTGAGATTTTATGTATTTTACTAAGTCATCCCCATCCGAGTCATCACCTCCATCAATTAATGTAGTTTTCCCATTATTCATTATTAATGTACTATCTGCTTGCCCTACATCAAAATAAATAATCTGCAATTTTGATTCATCAACTATATACTCAAAATTTTTATCTGTTATATTTGAAATTAGTGCTAATAATACAATTAATAATATCAAAATACTTATGCTAGCAATTTTCTTTGATATTTGATTTCGTTTATCTCTCTCCATTTGTTTCTCCTTTTTTCATTATTATATTGTATTATTTTGCTTTTTTCAATAATCCAAATTAGCTTTTTTACATTTTTTTACAGAAATATTGAAAAATGTTGCTTTTGCATGTATAATTACTTTAACATTTTACATTGAAAGGAGGTTCCTCAATATGAATTTGGATTTATTCAATAATCTAGGTAAAAATATATCTTCAAATAGTTCTAATAATTTTCTAGAAAACTTTATAAATGAATTAAAAAATTATCTAGATAAAAATTCTAATCCTATGTATACCCTTGACCGTTTTGAAGGTAATTTTGCTATTTTAGAAAATAGAAATACCAAGAAAATGACAGACATTCCTATTTCTAATATTCCATCTAATGCAAAAGAAGGTGATATTCTAAAACTTTCTAATGGTTCTTATGTTATTGATTATGAAGAAACTAACATTGTTTCTGATAGAATTAGAGATAAGATGGATAATCTAAAAAAATCCAAATAATTTTTTATCTATTATTTTTTCACATTTTAAAAGAGCATATTTTCATATACTCTTCTTTACCTATAATTCTACTTTACAAACCACATCATAACAATAATTTTCTTTTACCACATAGCCTGTCCTTTTTTGATTCTTTCTTGTAACATAGTCTTTTTTCTTACGAACTCTATCAAATGTAAAACTCATGTATCCACTTTCTATTAAGGATTTACTATATTGATATCTATTCTCTTTCTTGCAACCATTATAGATGTTATAGTTCCTGTTTCTAAATCAGCACATACGTCTTGCACATATCCTAGTCTTTTCCCATTGTTGATATTGACCACTTCCTTATGTTTAAAATCTAATCCTTTATCTTGCATTTTTAATTTCATTCCTTTCTTTAGACACAAATTTTGGTTGGAAAAAAAATTAAATTTTGGCTAGGAAAATGAATTTTAAGTTTATGAGACATACATCGTGTACGTTGATTAAATTTAAAATGAAGTTTGCCACTGTGCGACGCCAAAATTGTAATTATTTTTCAACTTTTTCCCTTTTTTTATTTTCTTAATCATTGCTATTATTTATATTCAGTTTTTTCTTTTTTATTTCTATGTAATTTCTATAGAACAAAACAGACATGACTGAAATTTTTTGACCTTTTCTATAATATAATAAAAACAAGTCATTTACTTTTTTTAATAAATGCTTGCCTTTATTTTGTTTTAGTTATTTACCTGAATATTTATAACAGTATAGATTACTCTATATTCTACATACTTGTCCAATAATAATATAAAATATTTTTGTCATAATCATAAACAGCTACTTCGTAACCTGTTGCATTTTCTTTAGTAACATTCTTTCTTTTATTCTCATCACTTGTTCTACATACTAATTCATAGTGATAATAACCATTTTCTATTAAAAGTATTTCTTCGTTGTATTTAAAATTATCTAATTTATCATCATCTAATCTATTTTTACTCCATTTTGAACTTTGTTCTAGTGTTTCTATTATTTCTTTTCCTTTTTCCTGTGTAAATTTATATACATATCTTTCTTTTCCAATTTGTGCAAGCCATAATTTAAATGGCTCTGCTTTCTTTGATGGAATTGATTGTACTAATCTCAAAATTTGTTCTGTGTTCATTACATCTGTATCTCTTAATTTTCTATCATATGCTTTCATTTTTCTTCATTCTCATTCCATGCTACCCTAATATTTTTATCTTCAAATAATTTAATACTATTATTTTATTCTATTTCTTACCTCTTTTCCAACTCTCACTATTAAAAATCATCAAATAGTAAAAGTTTATTTCTATCTTCTATATTTATATCACATCTCAAATATATTTTCAATAGTTTTTGCGAATTTTTGTTCTTTTTTGTTTCTATTTTAAAAGAGTATACTTTCATATACTCTTTTACCAAATGTGCAAAAAGAAACGTCCCCATTGCACATTATTTATAAAATCTCTTAATGTTAACGATGGCACTTTTCTCCAGTCTGGAAACCTGAGCTTGCGAAATGCCAATTTCGTCGGCAACTTCCATTTGTGTCCTTCCGTCAAAAAATCTCTTTACTACAATCATTCTTTCTTTCTCGTTTAATTTTTGTAATGCTCCTTCGATTGCCATTCTTTCTGTCCACATTTCATCTGTATTTTTACTATCTTTTACTTGATCCATAATATAAATACTTTCAGATCCATCATTATAAACTGGTTCTTGTAAAGAGACGGGATCTTGTATGGCATCAAAGCTAAAAGCAATATCTTCTTTTTCTACCCCTAATTCTTTTGCAATTTCATCTATTTTCGGTTCTCTTCCATGCTCTTTGGTGTATTTTTCTTTAAATTGAATGGCTTTATAAGCTAAGTCTCTTACCGATCTACTAACTCTTATGCTATTATTATCTCTTAAGTATCTCTTCACTTCGCCGTATTATCATCGGCACAGCATAGGTACTAAATTGTACGTTTTGACTTAAATCAAAATTATCAATTGCTTTAATTAGTCCGACACATCCTACTTGGAATAAATCATCTGCTGATTCTCCTCTTCCATAAAATCTCTGTATGACGCTTAATACTAATCTTAAATTTCCATGAATAAATGTATTTCTTGCTTCTTCGTCTCCTGCTTTTATTTTGATAAATAGTTCTTCTTTTTCTTCTCTACTTAATACTGGCAATTTTGATGTATTGACTCCACATATTTCTACTTTGTTGTTTAACAAAAGAAAAACCTCCTTTGAATTTACTTATTTTAAGTATTTCCAAATTTGGCTTTTTTATACGTTAAGCAAGTCATGCGTATTCATCCTATTTTACTGGCAATTTCCTTTTTCATTTTGCCAATGATTTTCTTTTCTAATCTTGATATGTAACTTTGCGAAATTCCGCAATTCGTCTGCCACTTCTTTTTGCGTCTTTTCTTTTCCTGTCTGGAACCCAAATCGCATTTCCATGATATTTTTTTCTCGATCATTTAATTTGCTAATAGATGCACGTAAAAGAGATTTATCAACTTCATCTTCTAAATTCCTTGAGGTAATATCAGGTTCTGTTCCTAAAATATCTGAGAGTAACAATTCATTGCCATCTCCATCTTTATTTAATGGTTCATCAATGGAAACCTCTCCTTTTATTTTGTTATTTTTCCTTAGATACATTAGTATTTCATTTTCAATACATCTGGAAGCATAGGTGGCTAATTTAATCTTTTTATCTGAATTAAAGGTATTTACCCCTTTCATTAAACCAATTGTTCCAATGGATATTAAGTCCTCTATTCCAATACCAGTATTCTCGAATTTTTTAGCTATGTAAACAACCAATCTTAGATTTCTTTCTACTAATTTTTGTCGAACTGCTAAATTATCTTCTTCACTTAATTTTTCAATTAGTTCTGCTTCTTCTTCTGGTGGAAGTGGTGGTGGAAGTGTCTGACTTCCTGCAATATAAAAGATCGGTAGGTATTCTACTTCATCTTTATCATTCATGTATTTGGCACAAATGGTATTAATTCCATTTTTTACAAACTCAAAAATATTCATTTTTTTCACTCCTCTCAAGATGATTTTGGGGACGGAGGAAAAAATCATTCTTCCTCTTCCCTAAATCATAATACTCTTCAAATTTTTATCAAAGATGATTTTTTCCTCCGTCCCCAAAATCATCTTGCTATTCTAAATCAATTCCCATTAAAGCTCTATATTCTCCTCTTTTGGTTAATGACTTATTATAAATTCCTATGATTATATTTTCCTTTTTTTCTACGTTTTCTGTATTTTTTATTTTTACATGGTCTGCTTTAATTCCTAACAGCATTCCATTTTGTTTTCCTAAAGAAGAAAAAGGAATAAATTTTAATTTTGTTATGTATTTTTCTTTTATTTCTTTTGGTATATTATCAAAATCACCTCCTAACAAATCATCTAAATGATTTAAGATTTCTTTTGGTATACAATCATATAGAAGTGTATGTTCTACTACAATTACAGGTGTATTTGTTATTGGTTCTTTGAGTAGATTTCCTGTATCGATCATAGCAGTTGTGTCTATCTTTTCTCCATTTAGCTGTATCTGTATTTCACAAAACATATCTTTTTTTGTGATTTTTGATTTTACCAATGTAAATGCTGTCATGATAATAATAAATGCAACAATCGCCCCTAGTATAATTGTTTTTAATGGATAGGTACCTAAAAATAATCCATTTTTCATTAATATATCTTGTGGTTTTACAATGTAGATTAGAGCAAATGCTGCTCCTCCAAATACAAAAGAAGTTAAATAAAATAGCAAAATATCTTTCCACATTTTTTGAATGGTTTGTGGATTAAATGCTATATATACCATAACAATGGATAATATTATTTTGAAAAGGATGCTGGCGTAAATTTCTAAAATTGATAAATACGATACGACCGAATAAATTGCTCCTAAAAAACTCGCTAATAAAAGTCTCACATTTTTTATTTTTTCTTTTAGAATTAGTCCTGTTGCTAATAAAATAATAAAATTCATAATTAGGTTTTCTATTAATACCACATCAATATAAATAGTCATGCTATCACCTGCATGACTATTATAGTCCTTTCTTTTTAAAAAAACTGTCTATTCTTATTGGCGAAAAAAAGAAATAATCGACTTTTTTCTCGATTATTTCTTTTTCCTTACATATTCTTATTTTTATTTTTTCTTAAAAAAGATGGTATATCTAAATCATTTTGAGATGAACCTGTTTCTGTACTTGCTGGAATTGAATTGATTTTCTTTTCCCAAGTTTTTGATACAATATTTTCTACACCAATACTTGAAATGGATTCACTACCTGTTTCAAATCCTGTTGCAATAACAGTAATTTGAATTTCATCTGACATACTAGCATCTGTTACTGTACCGAAAATAATGTTAGCTTCTGGGTCTACACTACGTTGTACAAGTTCAGCAGCTGTATTTACTTCATGTAAGCCTAAATCTTCACCACCTGTAATATTAATGATAACACCTTTTGCTCCTTCGATGGAAGTCTCTAGCAATGGACTTTGGATGGCTTCTTTTGCAGCATCTTCTGCTCTATTTTCTCCTGCTGCTCTTCCTACACCCATGTGTGCCATGCCTTGATTTAACATGATTGTTTTTACGTCTGCAAAGTCTAAGTTTACTAATCCTGGTATAGCAATTAAGTCTGAAATACCTTGTACACCTTGTCTTAATATATCATCTGCCATTTTAAATGCTTCGATAATAGATGTTTTTCTATCAATAATTTGTAATAATTTATCATTTGGTATGACTACCAAAGTATCTACTTTTCCTTTTAAGCTTTCAATTCCTCTTTCTGCTTGAGAAAGTCTTTTCTTCCCTTCAAAAGTAAATGGTTTGGTAACAACTCCTATGGTTAAAATTCCCATTTCTTTTGCTGTCGTAGCTACAATTGGTGCTGCTCCTGTACCAGTTCCTCCACCCATTCCAGCTGTAACAAATACCATGTCTGCTCCTCTTAGCACTTCGGATATTTCTGCTTTGCTTTCTTCTGCTGACTGAGCTCCAATATCAGGGTTTGCTCCTGCTCCTAGTCCTCTTGTTATTTTTTCTCCAATTTGTATTTTTGTACTTGCTTTGGATGTTTGCAAAGCTTGTCTATCTGTATTAACAGCAATAAAATCCACACCTTTAATACCTGTATCAATCATTCTATTAACAGCATTATTTCCAGCTCCTCCAACACCTATAACTTTAATGGTAGCTGTTCCATCCATCATTGTAATATTATTATCTTCATTGTAATCCATCATTTAGTTTTTCCTCCCTTTATTAGTTAGCTATTCCGAGCAGAGCAATCCCTCTACCTTTCCTTTTAGCTACTGTTTATATTTAAAAATTTAATAACTTATTTTATTAAGAATAGAAAAATTCTTTTATTCTTTCTAAGATTGTTTTAAAAAAATTTTCATTGCTTTGTGCATCAATACTACTTGATACTGTTTTTGCAAAAGGTCTTGCTGCTACATATCTAACCAAAGCATAACTAGTTCTATATGCTGATTTTACTGTACTTACAGCTCTTCCTGTTGATATTTTAACAGGAATATTTAAATTGATTTTTCCTGCCACATCACTTTTATTAATATTGATAATTCCTTGCCCTGTCAAAACAACATTATTGATTTTTTGTTTGATCCCTTGATTGGTTATATCTTTATTAATAATAGAAAAGATTTCTTCGATTCTTGCTTCTATGACTTCAATCAATTCAGAACTTTTGATAATTCTATTCTTATTTTTATCTTTGGATGTATTTAATATAATATCATTATCATTGTCAATAAAAGATTTTAAGGCTAGTCCATATTGTCTTTTCAATTTGTCAGCTTCTTCTTCTGAAATGTTCAATACTAAAGCAATATCATTTGTAATATTATCCCCGCCTAATGGGATAGAATTGGTGTAGATAAAAGTAGAACCTTCAAAAACTCCGATGTCTGTATTGCCTGCTCCTATATCTAACAACATTACATTGTCATGCAATTCGTTTTTATCTAAAATTAAATTTCTTTCTGCTAATGTAATTGGTACAATTCCATCGATTTCTAGTCCTGCTTTTTTAAATACACTATTTAACTGTCTTACATAATCTTTATCTGCTAAAATGACTTGTGCACTTATGGTAAAACTGGAACTTAAATTTCCTACTGGATCGGTAACAACGGTTCCATTTTCTAGTATTATTTTATCTGGCACAATGTCAATTAACGTTTTATTTTCTGGTATTTCTATATCTTTTACTTGCATAATTGCATTTTGTACATCTCTTACTGATATTCCAGCATATTTGTCTTTTACCTCTTTTGTTATGCTGTTTTGTACAATGGTTATATATTTTCCTGGAATTGTTACATAGGCTGAATTAATCTTTAAATTTGTTTCTTCTTCGGCATCTTTTATCGTCTTTGCTATGGTTAAACTGATATCTTCTTCGTTTATTATTTTCCCCTTCTTTAGTCCATTACATTTATATGAGGTATTACATATGACTTCAATTTGTCCGAAGTTATTTACTTCTCCCACAACCGTACAAACTTTACTTGTTCCTATGTCTATACCTACAATGATATCTCCGATTGCCAAGTTTATTCCTCCATTTTCAGTATAATTTTTCTAAGTGTATATATATTATATTTTTTGACAAATGTCAATACATTTTGTTATATTTCTGTAATATTTTTGTAATATTATTGTAATATTATTTTGTTTCATTTTGCTTTTCTCCTTTCTCTTTTAATTGGTTTGACCATTTATCTACGTAATATCTTCTGATAATACCTAAATTGGTAAACATTCTACCTACAAATACTACGATTGCTGCTAAATAAATATCTACATTTAGCTTTTCCCCTAAAATGGTTAACAAAATAGATAATATGGCATTTCCAAAAAATCCTGTAATAAATATTTTTAGATCAAAATTTTTCTTAATAACAGAAGTGATTCCTCCAAAAACAGAGTCTAATGCTGCTATTATAGCAATAGCTAAATAGCTAGAATATGTGTATGAAATCATAGGTGCATTCATACCAAGTATAGCTCCTAAAATACATCCGATTAAAATGGCAATAGCTATCATCTTAATTTCCTCTCTTTCTCTAATATAATTATTGCATATATTTTATCTTAATCTCATCTTTATATTGATTTATTTTTACTTTATTTACTTTAACGATTGATACATCATGTCCTATTTTCTTTAGACCATCTACACTACCTCCATTACCTAATAAGGCACTTTCTAAATAAGTTTGATTTCCAATTGCTTTGATCACATAGGGTGCTAAAATTCTCTGTCCATTTACTTTGATAAAAGTATCATTAATCGTAACAATATCTGACATATTAACAATTCTTTCTTCATTAATAGAAATAGCTTCAGCTCCTGCCAACTTTAATGCATTTACAATTACTAATAAGTCAGAAGAACTAATTTTAGTGATTTCTTCATTTTCTGTATCTCTTAATGTGACTTCTATTCCTTCACCCTCTACATAAGTTTTACCTAATGTCATATTCACTTGTTCTAATTCATCTTCTACTAATTGACTGGTTTCTTCATTCGATTGCTTTGTTTTTTTATATTCTTCTATCTTTTCTCTTATTTCTTCGTATTTTAGGTCCGTCTCTTCATATTTTGCTTTCCAATTTGCTAGTTCGGTTCTTAATTCTGTTTCTCTCATATTTTCAATAGCTGTAATATCTGTTTGATTTACGATTTTAAATTGCATTAGCATAACAAAAGTTAATGCAAAACAAGAAATACTAACAGCAATTGCCATAGTAACTTTTCCCTTTCTTAGTTTCTCCTTCACTTTCAACCACCTTCCTTTTTCCATTTATAACTTGGGTCGTAAAAGAATTCAATTTGATGCAGTCAAAATTGTAATTATTTTTCAGCCATCTTTCTACTTTGAGTTTTGAACAAATTTATAGGTAATAACTCCTGTATATTTTGGGATCGTTATACTATTTGATTTTTTCAAATCCACACCTACCGTAGCCTTTTTTAAAATTTCTAAATAACCACCTGGTCTAGACAATGCTGCCAACTGTTCTGGAAGTCCTATCGCTTTTATTTCAAATGGAGCACCTACTTTTTCTCCATTAATTTCTATAATATTTCCTCCACATACAATGCTACTGGTTGGCACTAATCTTTGCTCATTGATAGAAATGGCTTCTGCTCCTGCATTTTTCAATTCATTAATAACACTTAGTACATCTGCATCATGAACTAATAAATCACTTACATTCAAAGCTGTGCTAGCATCCTTTTTGCTATCACTTAGTGTTACAATAACACCAGGTCCAGTTACTTCTGTCATTCCTATTACTTTGTTACCTTGCTTAATCTCTTCTTCTTTTTGTTCTAAATAACTATTGTTTTCTGTTGATTTTTGTCTCTCTTCTTCTAATTCTTCTTCTGCTCTTTCTAATTCTTTATACTTATTATCATATTTTTCTTTATATCTTAAAACTTCAGCTCTTAAATTATTTTCTTCATAATTTTGACTAATTACTGTGTTAGAACCTTTTACTGTCTTTAATTGCACACATATTCCTAATGTTAAAGCAAAACACATCAGTCCTAAAACTATACTAATTACTTTTTTACTTTTCACTTACCTTCCTCCCTTCTCTCTGATTTGAGCACTAATGTCAACCTAAGGTATTCTTATGACTATAAGTTATACATTTAAACTTTCTCTAAAATAAACTCTAAATTTATTATTTAAATCCCCATTGGCAAATATTTCTCCTGCTTTTCCTTTCTCTTCTTGTAGGATAGCATTAACATATAACATCTTGTTACTCAAATTAGTATTATCTCCTAAATGTACTTTTTTCCCTTCTTCTTGGAAATAGATACTGTATTCATTTTTATCCTTTATATCAATACTTGTAACTTTTGCATCTAAATCATATTCTTTGGTTGCATTTATCATTTTAATAACATCTTCTAATCTTTCTAAATCGCCATTGTTTAGGCGGTTTCCTACTACTACTTGTTCCTCTGGTGTTTCAATTCCTTGTAAGATCACTTTTTGTTTACTATCCTCCGCTATTTCTAAAATATATCCTTGTGTATTGATATAGGCATATTTCCCTAAAAAGTCAATACTATAATTGTGTTTTCTTTCCTCAACTTCTATTTGTACGGTGCTTGGAATCTTTCTATGTATTTTTACTTTTTCAATATAGGCATTTTCCTTTATGTTATCAATTACTTTGAATAAACCAAACCTAAAAATATTTTCTTCTGTTTTCAGCTCTGATAAACTGATAATCGTTTCTTTGCTCACTTGTTCATTTCCTAATACTTGTATTTCTTTGATATTAAAAATAGGAGAAATCATAGCAAAGGCGATACCACCTATTATAATTCCTAATAACAACATTGTTTTTAATAAAAATTTGATTTTACGAATTCGTTTTTTTCTTTTTCTTTCTTCTTGTGTAAGTCGTTTTCTTTTTTCTTCTTCTTTTTTTATTTTATTTTTGTTTGTCATCTGGATAACTGTTTCTGTATTAAGGTCAAAGTCGTCTTTTTGTGTTTCTTTATTTTGTTTAATTCTTTTTTGCCTTTCCTTCGTCTTTTTTCTCTCTTCGCTATTTTTTTTACTTCTATCTTGTGCTTGTCCATAATTCATGTAATATAAGTTCATATTTGCTTCTTTCATCTTTTTAGGCATTTTGTTTCCCCCTTTGCCCTTTATTGCAAAACTAAAGTTTTTCCCTTTAAATGTTATATATTGTTTGGTGCACACAGAAAGAGGTGTAAAGAACAACAGTGGCACGATTACAATTTCTTGATCTTATAAATTAGTTTTCATGCCACTCCATTGTTCACTCGCGAACATTGCAAAGCAATTTTCTGTGAAATGCTTTCTATTAAACCATCTCTATATCAACACCTAGAGCTTTTAGTTTTTGATCAAATTGGTCATATCCTCTTAAAATATATTCTATATTTTCTATCTTGGTATTTCCCTTTGCTGCCATTCCTGCCATTACTAATGCTGCCCCTCCTCGTAAATCGGTTGCTTTTACATTCGCTCCATATAATTTTCTCACGCCTTTTATAACAGCAGTTTTTCCTTCTACAGTAATTTTAGCTCCCATTCGGATTAGTTCTTGGGTATATTTGTATCGATTTTCAAATAGATTTTCTACAATCATAGAGCTTGCTTTTGCCGTTGTTAACGCCGTTGCAAAAATAGATTGCATATCTGTTGGAAATCCTGGGTATGGCATTGTTTTAATATCAACTGCTTTTAATCTCTTTGGTGCTTGCATTTCAATTTCATTTTTTTGGATATTAAATTTGCAGCCTGTTTCTTCTAATTTATGAATGACTGGTGTAATATGATTGGAATTACTTCCTTTAACTATGATATTTCCTCCTGTCATAGCTGCCATACATAAAAAAGTTCCTGTTTCTATTCGATCTGGCATGATATTGTAACTAACATCTTTTAGTTTTTTAACGCCTTCAATTTCTATTATATCTGTGCCAGCTCCTTTTATTTTTGCTCCCATTTTGTTTAAAAGATTTTGCAGATCTACTATTTCAGGCTCTCTTGCACTATTGGTTATAATCGTTTTCCCGTGTAGCTAAACATGCTGCTAATATGGCATTTTCAGTCGCTCCTACACTTGGAAAGTCTAAGTCTATTTTTTCTCCTACTATTTTATCACAAATACAAGTAATATTTCCATAGTTTTTGTTAATATTTATTCCTAATTTTTCAAATGCTTTTAAATGTAAGTCAATTGGTCTTGTTCCAATATCACATCCTCCTGTTTGTGATAGTTTGTGGGTACATAAATTTTAAGTGAAATGCTAAACCTCCATTTTCATAAAGTTCTTGATACATTTCATCTGTTAAATTATATTCTTCTTTTATGTCTTTGGTTATTTCGTGTTGGTCAAATACTACGATTTTATCAAATAATCTTGATAACTCTTCTTTTGCTAGTCCATTTTTCTTAATATCATTTATTGCTTTGAATATTAATTCTTCTTTATCTTCTAATTTATTTAAAGTATTAAACTTGCTTTCAATTTCCTCTAATTTTTCCTTTTCGTTTTTAATTTTTTTCTCTAATTCTTGTTTTTTATCTTTGTATATGAACTCTGGAATTAAATCATTTAATTTATCTTCATATACTTGTTTAAATTGTTTTTCCAATTTTTCTAAAACTTGTTTTGATTTATTTAATTCTTTTTCTAGTATTACTTTATTAGTACTAATTGCTTTTACATTGTCCATAACAAAGTTTTTGAATTCTGAATTACTCACTAGATTATCTATATAGGCATTTACAATTTTATCTAAATATTCAATTCTAATTCTGTGTGGTTTGCAACCATAATCTGGTCTTATATCTTTGATTGTTCCTTCATTGCTATATTTTTTACACAAGTAACTATCTGGTCTTTTTCTTGTTCCTGTACTTCCTTTTCTTTTATACATTGGTGTTCCACATCTTCCACAATATAAAAGTCCTGAATATAAGTTATTTTCTACATCTACAAATTTAAATCCATTGTTATATTTATCGCTTTCTCTTTTTCTTTTCTTTCTGATTTTTTGTACTTTTTCAAATAGTTCTTTATCAATAATTGACTCGTGATGATTTTCTATAATTGTCCATTCTTCTTGTGATTTTACTCTAGTTTTCTTTGATTTAAAACTTAACTTTTCTGTATGTCCTCCAACATAATCTCCAATGTATCTTCTGTCATCTAGTATTCTTACAATATGTTGTGCTTTCCAGTTTGCTGTTTGTTTTGCATTTGCGAATCCTCTGCTTTGAGATGGTGTAGGAATTCCTTTTTTATTTAGATAAGTTGCTATTTTTTGATACCCCCAATCTTTAGAATATAATTCAAAGATTTCTTGCACTATTGGTGCTGTTTCTTCATTAATTACTAAACTCTTTCCATCTTTGTTATATCCATAAATTGCTTTAACAAGTAAGTCTCCTTCTTCTATTTTATGGCGTAAATTTCTTCTTATATTTTTACTATCATCTCTTGCTCTTCTTTCATTAAACCACGCATATAATCCAAACATTTCCTCATTGTATTGTTCATCTTCAAATATTATTTCTACTCCCTGTTCTTCTAAATATTCTACAAATTCTAATGCTTCTCTTTGATTTCTTCCAAGTCTTGCAGAGTTTTTAAAAACGATTACATCTATTTCTTTATTTTTGGCTCTTTCTCTTATATCATCAAATCTGCTGAAGTCTGTTCCACTTTTGTCATCATCCATTATGATATCTACTATATTCGTGTATCCATGACTTTTACAATATTTCACAAGTAAATCTCTTTGTGTTTCTATTCTTTCATAGTTTTCTCCGTAGTCATCCCTACTTTCTCTACAATATATTACTACTCTTTTTTCTTCGTTAGATTTTTTCATAGATTACCTCCATCTCTATATATTATTGCTGAATGTATCAATAACATTTAATTTTAAATATATTTTATTGTTGCTATTATACGTTAAAAGTCCCAAAATTTCAAGGATCTTCCCAAAATTTTAGAACTTTTTTAAGATGATAGGAATTTTATATTATTTGTTGTTCAAACTTGCAAAAATTTCTTGCAAATTAATTTTATACTTCCCAATTATCGAGATTAAATTTTATCTTTATATTATACTCTCTAACAACATTGCAGCTTGTACTTATCATTGCAATATTATTTGCAATATTTCCCAATCTCTTTAAAAGGCTTATATTATCACCAATAATTTCATTTATTTCTTTATAATCTGTAAAATCATATCTATCTGTTATTTCTATTTGTAAGTTCCATAAATTATTGCTGTGTTTTTCTTCAACAACATCTAAAGTTGCATCATGCAATGCTAAGAATAAGTCACCATCATTAAAGGTTATTCCAACTTTTATATTGAACTTTTCCTTCTTATCATTTTCTTTTACTATTTTATTAATTTTATCTATAAAATATTGATCACTTGCTATCTTCTTAATTATTCTTCCATCCGTAATTTCCATATCTTTTGGATTTCTTTTTAATGAATTTTCTAAACATTTTCCACTAAATGTAAATCCGATTGATTTAAATGACATCGCTAAACTTTTCCAAACAAAATATTGTGATTTTTGTGTCGTTTCATTTAAATATGGTTTGTCACTATAATATTTACTAAATGAAAATCTAATTATATCAAATGTAAAGTTTTGCAATACATCATATTCACCATTCATCATTTTCTTGAAAAAGCCTTCATGTTTTTTATATTGCTTATTAATTTCATTTGCTTGTTTTAAAGAAATAAGCTTAAAACTTTCCAATTCTTCAATCTTTGTTGTTCTTTCTATTCTATCTATATCTTGTTGCAATGAACTTCTATACTTATCATATTCTTCTAATGGAACTTCATCAAGTATTTTTAATGTTAAATATCTATTAGTTAGCATATTACTTTGTGTCTTTGGTAAGTTTTTCTTAGCACATAAAAACATTATCTTTCTATTAAGTTCTGCCTCTCCATTTAGATTTTTTATACCATCTATATTCATTAACAAACATGTTTTCTTTAAACATCCTATTCCAAAATTATATCTTGTATTACTTATTTTTCTCCCACATAACATACATTTTTCCATGCCTTAAACTTCCTCCGTTTAAATAATTAAAAATTACAACTATATTTTATATTACATTCCAATTTTTTACAATAACTTCTACCAAACTTCTGTAACAAGTAACAATTTTTTTAATTTCCCATTTCTCGCCATATAATATGCATAACCATGATTCCAATTATTAGGTTTATAAGGCTTACTTTCAAATAAATATATTTCACTATTAATAAAAAATTCTTTTCCATCTTTATATGAAAATATTACTGGTATATGTATGCCATACTCATCATATAATTGATTGTAATTTGTTTCCTTAACTTCTATTATCTCTTTAACTTGTTCTTTATATTTTTCTATGTATTCATCAATTTTGTCATTATTCATTTCTAACAACAATTCAAAGCAAAATCCACCTTGTAAAAATTGTGGTCTATAATAAAATGTAACTTTATTGTTTTGTATTAATTCTTGTGGTATTTCACTAGGAAATTGAAATCTTATTTTCTCATATCCAGCTATATTGCAGATATGTTTATATCTCAATGGATTGTCCTCATGCGAAATTCCTTCTTTAACCATAACAAATATAAGAGTATAAAAATTTAATATTAAAAACAATACTACTAAAATTATTGAAATTATTTTACCTTTTCTTACATTTATTTTTTCTTTCTTTGTTAAAAAGTACATCAATATTATTAGTATAATTGGAATAAGTAATATAAATGAATTTATTATATGTGTATCTATTGTGCAAAAGTTGAATTGCCAAAACCAAAATATGTAGTTTATTAATAATAAAACCAATGTTATTATATAAAATTTATTATAATTTTTTATTTTACTCTTTTTACTGTCGCCAAATAAATATTTGTATTTTTCCATATAATCCCTCATTTCTAATAATTATTTATCACTTTTTATTTCTATGAAGTTAGCTACAAATACTATCCATTACTTGTATCTTTCTTGTTTCCAGAAATCTTCTTAACTTCTTTTTCTTCTATATATTTATAATTCAATTGATATTTTCCATCTTGTGATTTTAATTTCAACTGTCCGATTTTTTCGGACACTTCAAATCCATCTTTTATTAAATTATTTTTCAAGTCACTCCAATATTTTCTTGGTCTATTACTTTTTGATATTACACCAACAATATCTATTATACTGATATAATATTTTTCTTCCTCTTTATCCCATATTGTTCTTATTGTTTCATTTAACAAGTTAGAAAATATCCCCATAGATGATGTTCCCAAAGATGCCAAAAACGGAGATACTTTAGTTTATAAAGATGGTAAGTTTATTATAAAATAATTATTTGACTTTCAACACGTTACAACTTGTAACGTGTTAGTTAATTATCTTTATTATTATCTTTTAACATTTTAATCATTTTATCAAAATCACTTTCTAATTGCTTCATTTCTCTATCTCTATATATTTCAAATTCTTTTTCTGCTTTTTTTATTGCTTCTTGATGAGATATCTTTCCTTTTCCTTCAAGAAGTTTTCTTTTATTTTGCACAATTTGATTGTCTAATTCATCTATCCAATCATTCATTGTCATTGCTCGTTGTTCTAATGCTTGAAATTCTGCATAATCTAAAAATTGTGAAACCAGCAAATTCAATCTTTGTAATTCAATTTCTGAAAGATAGTTTTTAGCAATTTTCACATCATCAACTGTTACATAATCTCCTTTAAAATTAGTCATTCCCACAAAAGGCTTTTTATTGTCCACTCTATCATATATCAATTCCGCTGCAGTATGTTCATGAACTGCAAAGTGAAGTTTGTTTTGTACTGTTGCAAAAAATTTTTTAGTCAAATCAGAACGTGGATCATAATCTATTGAAGTTGCATATATATCTGTAACTTGTTGATAAAAGTTTCTTTCCGAAGAACGAATATCTCTAATTCTTTGTAATAATTCTCTGAAATATCTATTTCCACCTTGTTTTAATCTTTCATCATCCATTGTAAAACCTTTTTGCATATATTCGTGTAATCTTTGTGTTGCCCATATTCTAAATCTTGTTGCAACTTGTGATTGTATTCTATAACCTAATGCTATTATCATATCTAGATTATAATGGTCGATATTTCTCTTAACCTGTCTATTTCCTTCATTTTGAACTAACAAGAATTTCTTGTTAGTTGAATTTTCTTCTAGTTCTTTATCTTTATATATATTATTTATATGTAAACTTATATTTTGTTGAGTTGTTTTATAAATTTCTGCAATTTGATTTTGTGTTAACCATATATCTTCATCTCTAAATTTTACAGCAACTTTCGTAACACCATCTTCATCTTGATAAATTATTATATTATTTTCATTTTTTTGCATTTTTATTTCTCCATTCATTATAAAATATTTTTGGTAATCATTTTGCCGATGCCGGCAAAATGATAATTTCTATATAATGTATTCAGTTGTTCGGATTTTCCGAACAACTGAATTTCCTTTAAATTTATACTATTTAATTTAATATATTAGTTATATCATAAACCCAAAAATATTTCAATATTTTTTGCGAAATTTTGTTTTGTTTTTTATTTGTATTTTTCTTTTATCCTATCTGAAATTATATCAGTAAATATTTCTTTATAATCTTGACTACTTCCTTTCTCTTTATTCATAGGACTTATAAACACTGCAAATGGTAATTTATCCTTTTTATTTTTATGTATTTTTGATTTGTTTATTTCTTCATTCAAGTACACCACCTCTCTTAAAAAATATTCTCGTCATAAATAAATATGATCTTTTTTATATTCTAGAAAATTGCATGTAGTACACGGAATTTTCATAGAAGATATTTATGCCATCGCCTAGATTTTCTTAAAATTTTCATCCGATAGAAAATCTTGGCAATGGCTTTTTAAGGCATACTAAAAAGCAAGCCATTTACTTTTAATAAATGCTTGCTTTTAGTTGATTTTTTGGAACAATATTTTGAACATAATTAGACTAAGTATTTTTTTGACATTTCAATTGCATGTTGCCATTGTAAATGTCTTAAATACTCTAACTCATAATCTTCTTTCTCCTTCAAAATTTTTGTTCTTAACTGTCTATTTGTCTTTTTTCTCTTAAGATAATTTTTATGTTTTATCTCACTTCTTATTTCCTTTTCTTTTTTATAGTTAGGATGTCCTTTTAAAACTTTTGATACATATTGTGGAATTACTCCTAATTCTTTTGCTATACAAATACAGTTAAGGTTTCCTTCAAAATACAATTCGCAAATTTTCTGTGCCTTGTTGTCTAGTTTGATTACCTCCTCATTTTTTATATATTTTGTGAAGTTTTTACTAATACCTAGCATGTTAGCTACTTCACTAACATTCAAACCTATTTTTTCGTTAAAATTTTCATTCATTTATATCACTTCCATATATAGATTAGGCACGTTTATCATAAACTGCCTTATGAAAGGGCAAATTTTTTAAAACACTATATTTTTTTATTAATCTTTTTGGCAATCACTTCCTTTCTCATGTATAATTTTATAACCTTTTTTTATAAATTTCAATAAGCACGCCTAAAAAAATTTTTTCGTTGATATTTAAACGTTTTTAAGCAATTTTAGTATCAAATTTTAAATTTTCTAAATAGATTTTTTATTACCAACTTGATGTATTTGTTTTTATTAAAAAGATAAATTATGATGGTCGATTTTTAAGTTATAAGATTTTAACATTTATCTAAAAATGTAAGTAATTCTTCAAAAAATAGATTTGTTCGCTTGATTTACAGTGAGCAAGTCAGTATAATAGTACAAGAAGATGAGTAAAACAGAGTGTGGAGTGTCGCTTTCTTTATGAAAGGGGGCGATGCATATGTTATTGGAACAAGTTTATTTACTTTTTATCTACATACTAATTGGTGAACTTGCAATGGTAACTGTTGTCGCTATTGCCTTATTTGTAGCTCTAGCTGTTACAATAAGAAGATTAGACAACAAAAAAAACACATCTCTGTCTGGTCAATAGAGATGTATCTATAAAAAATACTTATCTAGCGACACGCCACATTTCTGTGGTCGCTCACCTTCTATCATTATTATACTTGAAGAATAAGAAAAAGTCAATATTTTTTCAGCTTATATCTATATTAAAAGAACAATAAAGGGGTTCTATATTTTAGCTAATAGGAAACTTGGATCTATGTCAAGTTTTTGGACACTTTTTTTGAGAATTTTTTATTTACATGAG
>CANONT010000018.1 GCA_947567695.1 uncultured Clostridium sp. | reverse complement strand
ATCACAGGGCTTGTTACGACGCAAGCGTCGGGGAATGTACCCCACAGAGATTCAATGTTTATCATTCAAATAGGATAAAAACCGAACTAGAAAAATTGCCAAAAAGGATCGTCCCCTTTGGCAATTTTCTTATTTTATAATCGTTCTCTTCTCATCAGCACCCACGCCAATGTATTTCACTGGTACACCTGTATATTCTTCGATAAAACGAATATAATCTTGTGCCTCTTTTGGAAGTTCCTCAAAAGTCGTCACTCCCTCTGTATTCCAACCACCTTTTAATGTTTGATAAACTGGTTCGCAGTTTTCCTTATCGATTGGAACATGTGTAATCATCTCCCCTTTATATTGATAGCCAACACACACACTAATTTCATCTAATTTACCAATCGTATCTAAATGATTCACACATAGTGAAGTTAATCCACTTGTATTTTTCGTATGTTTTACCATAACTAAATCAAGCCAACCTGTTCTTCTTGGTCTTCCTGTGGTTGTTCCATACTCATGACCCCACTCACGAATCTTATCTCCAATTTCATTATCTTGTTCTGTCACAAATGGACCATTTCCAACCCTTGACGTATAGGCTTTAATGACCCCTACTACTTCCTTTACTAACGTAGGTCCTATACCTGCACCTGATGCTGTACCGCTTGCATTTGGATTAGAAGAAGTTGTCATTGGATAATCCCCATGATCATTATCTAGCCAGAAAGATTGTGCTCCTTCGATAATAACCAACTCATCTTTCTCAATGGATTCATCTAAAATCGGATGAATATCTACAATAAAATCTTGTAAAGTATCTTTGTATTCCATACAATACTCGTACTCTTCTTGTACCGTAATGGTAGGGAATTTTTCTTCTTGATAAACTCCCTTTTCAATTAGCTTATTGGCTTCTGCCACTAAAACATTATATACTTTAAGATTTTCTGCAATCTTATCTTTCAACTCTACCTCTTCCAAAAATAAATCATGCATCCTTAAATTTGTACGTCTAGCTTTTTCCTCATAAGTTGTGCCAACCCCTCTTCCTGTGGTTCCTACCTTTTCTGTTTTTAACATCTCATACAATCTATCTAGTTGTTTATGATGTGGAAAAGTAATATGTGTTCTCTCACTTACTACAAAATTATCTTTTTCTACTTTTACCCCTGCTTGTCTCATTTGTTGAATTTCTTGTGTTAAAATTTGAAGATCTGCTACTACCCCTGGTCCAATGATAGAAAGAACCTCTGGTCGAATAATGGCTGATGGTAACAAATGCATCGCATATTTTTTACCATTAGCAACTACGGTATGTCCTGCATTACTTCCTCCTGTTGCTCTAATTACAATAGACGCATCTTTTGCCTCATAATGAACTGCTCTTCCTTTTCCTTCATCTCCATATTGGAGACCAATAATCATTTTTACTGCCATAACTTATTCTCCTTTTTTTACTATATTTTCAATTGGATTATACCATTGCATTTTTATGAAGTCAATCCTTGCTAAGCTTCAAGTTTTAATTTCTATTCAGAGGTCAGGCAATTCAAATAAAAGGAATATATCAATAAAAATTTATGCGAAAAGTGAACGACCCAAGCGATTGATGCAAATTTCTTATTAATATATTCCTTTATATAATTTAATATCTCTGGATAGTTACTTTAATTTTAAAAAAAAGAAAACACGTTACAACATTTCGTCATATCGTGTTTTCCCCTTTATTTTAATACAGGATATCCTTTCGTTGCAATTTTGCTAAAGTCCCAAATCGTCTCATCAAATCCTAAATTCCTATAAAATTGTGCATTCAAATTTTGTTTTGCAACGGTTTGTAAATGTCCTGCTGTATTGGCTGTAACACCACTAATACCTGTTGCCTCTGTCAATTCGTAGCAATTTGTAAGCATTTGATTCATCAAAGCTTCGTCTGCATACATAAATTTATAAGGAACCATATCTGCTGTATAACCTGTCATATTACCTAAAGTAATAGAATTGCTAATACGACTTGTATTACTATTTGGTAATCCAACCATTTCCGCATTTTGCTTTCTACCTTTCTTTTCAGAATCGGCTGTTCTTTCCATATTTACTTTGGACACGACATTAGTTACTGTAACATTGGTTTCTGTTGAACCAATTACACCAGCATTGGCTACTGCTGTAATGGAAATACTTCCGTCAACATATACATTACTTACACGTCCACCATATTTTCTACCAACTAGCCCAGCTATATAAACACCGCTTCCACTTACATTTGCATTTTTAACACTAATTTTATCAAAAGTAGAATTTGCGTTATCTACTGCTACCACTACTGCAACATTATTTTTACCTTGTACAGTAATATTTTCAAATTTTATGTCAGTAAAGGTTGCACCTGAGCTTTTACCAGCAAATGCTGCTACAAAATCTGTGGTTGCTGCTGTATTAGTAAAGTTTGTTATTTTTAAGTTTTGAACTGTTCCATTAAATTGTGCAAATAAGCTAGCATTATTCAAGTTAGAAATTGTATAACCTTTTCCATCGATTTTTCCTGTAAAGGTTTCTGGTATAACAGCATTTCCACCTGTATATCCTGTAAAGTCTATATTGCCTGTTAATTCAAATAGTCCACCTGTTTCTGCATTTATTTTCTCTACAAATTCTTCTTTATTTGAAATCTTTGTCACTAAACGATCTACAGTACAATCTCTCGTAATTACATTACTAACTGCTCCCCCAATTAAGCTTAAATCATTTTTGCTACCAAAGTACATTTTTAGACCTGTTACATCGATTTTCTCTGCTGTACTAGATTCTATTTTATACGCTAAAGCTCCTGCATTTGTAATATTTCTTGGAATATCCGTATCTTCTAGCTTCAAGTTTCCAACATAACCATATCTAATTTTGTTAAAGATTGGTATTTTATTACCAATTATTTTATGTCCATTACCATTTAATCTCCCCATAAATGTCTGTGTTACATTGGTTGTCATTCCTGAAAAATCAATGTCATTTGCTAATACATAATAACCATAAGGCTCTTGATTCATTTTTTCTACTAATTCTTGTGCTGTTCTAATATAGGTCATTTTAACATTTTTTCCAAGTGGGTCAGCTACAAAATCATTGGTAACACTCTTTAAGTAATGATAATAAATCTTTCTAAGATTGGTTCTTTGAGAAATATTTCTATCTCCTTTGTTAGCATCATTTACTAATGCTTCGGTAAATCGATCAATCATATATTGAACATCAATGTACTTATTGTTATTAATACTTTGTTCTACTGTTTCGTATCTGCTCATCTTGTATTGTTTCCAATCCATTTCTGTACCAGTTACCTTTTTCGTAATTTTCTTAATGGCATCTAAGTCATTAGCAGATGCTTTGCTACCATAAGTAACATATCCATCTACTCCAGCATAACCTAGCATCTCAAAGAAATTACGTTTGGTAGAGAATGCATCGGCATAACCACCGTCTAAATGTCCAATAAACCAACGGTTTACCCATACAGATTCAAATCCATAATCATTACTTCCAAGACCATTGATAACCTTTAATCCTCTTACACTTGCTCCCCAAGCATTATTTGGTCTTAGCACAATTCTATTATCATATAAAGCTTCTAAGGATGTTAATTTCATAGCTGTTGCCTGTTGTGCTGTAATGCCTCCCCAAGAAGACCAACCAGCAGATATATTCATTCTTGTTGCAATTTTTGCTTGTTGTTCTGGTGTTAATTTAATAAATGCTTTTCCTTCAATATAGTCTAGTAAATCTAGGGCATTTTGTTGTCCTTTATAATAATTTTCTAATTTTTCTTTTGTATTAATTCTCTCAGGTGTTAAATTCTGAGTGGCATTACCTTCTTTATTCAAATAGAAAGATGTATTAAAGTAATATGGTCCAACATCTTGAATAAGATTGTTTTCACTCCAATTAGCATATTGTTGAACATTACCTTCTGTAAGTGTTTCAAGTTGCACTCTAGCACCACGTTGATATAACATTATTTTATCATATAAAGCGTGTTCAAATTCGTGTGTCCAAGTATCAAAATTAGTAAGTCCTGGTCTTGCTTGGAACCATAAGAATCCAGCTGTATTACCAACACCTGCTGAACTACCTGCTGGTTGCCATAGTCCAAAAACTTCACTAAAGTTCTTAAAGAATGGATATTGTAGCCCAACTTTTCCTTGTGTATAAACTGCTGTTGTTCCTATTGGAACATTTGTGCCTGGGAAGTAACTAGTTTTATAACCTGTAATTATTTTTGTACAATCATAAACCATAATACAATATCGATTCCATTTGCCATAATCAAATGAGTCTGCTAATGTACTAAAATGTCTTTTTACAAGGCTAACATGACTATTAACTGTATTTCTAACTGCTGTTCTTCCAGCATCCGTATTCACATCTTTATGATATAACTGAGAAGGTCCAAATTGTAAATGAGCAGGTCCAGAAATCATATAAGCACAATCATTTGGCAGTGTAATAACGGGAAGTATCATTCTTGCATTTTTCTTAAGTTGATACCATCCACGATATAATATTTCTGGTTTATCGTCTACTGCAACTTCAGCAAGTATATTTCTACTACCAAAGTACTCTGTAAACCAATCATCTACATTTTCGTATCCACCAATCTTAGCTATTATATAGTCTAAGAAATAACCAATACTTGAACTTCCTGTATATTTCTTTAGACAAGTATTGTAGAATGCATCTGTATTGCCTGGCACTAAATTTCCTACAAACGTTTCTTTTACAACATTATAATAGGTCATTGAGTCAGAATACATTTTACCTTCAAATAGCATTAGGTCTGCTACTTTCGTTCCTCTTATTTCAAATCCATACCATCTGTCATAATAGGTATATCCATATACAATTTCTTTTAGTTTTCCACTGTCAATTAAATCTTGTTGTATTTTACTATTTAATACCTTGTTTTCCATAGTAAGTACACTATTTTCGTCATTTTGTAATAATTGCATTGCAATTTGTTTTGCATTGGCTTTTATAATTTGATTGTAATGATCTTTGTATAATCTACTATCTCCTGCTGTTGTTAGTGGGTCTAAATCAGTTGTATAGTCAAGACCTTTAATGTATTGTTCTATGGTATTTATCATGCTTCCGTCTTCTTTAATCGCATAATTATCATAAGCATAATTTAATTTTAGTTCTGGTATTTTATAAATTGCTATATTTTGTTGGAATTTTTCAAAGTTCACAGTATATTCTTTTACGCTATTATCTTCAAAGACTACTTTAATCGTTGTGATTTTTTGATAATCTTTTGAAGTAATATAAGTTATCAATTTTCCATTGGCATAAGGTAAAATATGCTTAATTGCTTTTGTACTTAATACATCGTTAGTAGGAATGCTTGATGCATCCATTACTAAGTATTTTGCATCATAATATGGCATTAATTTATGCAAGTTATGATAAGTTGTTAATTTATTGGTATCAAATCCTGCTATCTTTTTAATTCTGCTATATTCTGGAATATATAACTTATTCGTTGTTGGTTCTTCTACTACAATATCATCTTCCTTATGGATGTCTTTTTTCAATGCTGGTAAGTTCTCGTAAGAAGCATCGGTACAATTCCATATCTCTTCATCAAATTTTGCTTCTTCTACAAAAAATTCTTGGTTCATATTGGCTTTTGCTATTTTCTTAACTTTATTGCCAGATGCATTGGAAATTAGTTCAGATTCTTCTAATTCATAGTTGTTTGTTGAAACAGAATTCATAGCATTACCACATACCCTGTTTACACCTGTTCCTGTACATAAACTAATATTATTGGTTAAGGTTACTTTGTTATTTCTACCAAGTCCTAAAATTCCACCATTATTGCTTGCTCTTGTAATGTTTACAAATTCTATTTTAGCAATACAATTGTTGATGCTAGCATCCGCTGTTCCATTGCCATCTCCAGCAATTCCTCCTACCCCATTTATAGTTGAAGTAATTGCTTCTATGGTACCTTCTACATAACAGTCTCGGATTGTACTTCCATCAAATTTTCCTGCAATGGCTGCTACTCTAATATGGTTTGATTTGATATGAAGTTTTGTTACACTACTTTGTTCTACGGTACAACCAGATTGTAAATCTCCAACTATACCACCAGATTCATTAGAACCTGTTGTCATATCTAATCCCTTAATATGAACATTGCTTATAGTTGTGTTTTGTGCTACATTGGAAATCGCTCCTTTACTATTAGCACCTACTAAGGTTACATTTTCTAAGGTTAGATTCTTAACCGTTGCTCCTTCTAAGGTTTCAAATAATGGTTTATTCACATTGTAAATTTTATAGCCATTTCCATTTAAGGTTCCTCTAAAAGTATTTGGTATAATGCTATTTCTTGATACATTCAAATAAGAAGCATCATAGTTTTGTGTTAAAGTAAAGGTTCCTGCTGGGTCTTTTTCTATTTCAGCAATAAGAGATTCAATACTTTTATTATGTGCCACTCCATTTTCCATTTTACTATATGTTACTTTTAGTTTATTTTGTTTCGTTCCTTCTTCATATTGAATCACATGATCATAAGCTAAGATAAAGTTTAAGTCTCCTTCTTCTGTGATTTCATAATCTTCAATTGTTGTATAGAACATTGGCATTCCTTTGGTTCTTACTTTTACGATATAGTCATCTAAATGGTCTTTTAATTGTGATTCTGTTATACTTGTTACTTCAGATGCTTTTCCTTCTTGGTATAAACTAATTTCTAAGATGTCTTTTACCTCAAATAGACGTTCTGCACTTATATTAATTCTTTCTGCTAATAATTTTTGTGCTACATATTCATTATCCCCTGTTGTAATTTGGTTGGTGTCTAAGTCATAATCTACTAGTATTTCTATTTCATATTCTTCACAAACCCCTTTTGGGAAGCTAATTTCTGTCAGGTTGCGGTTAAATGGTTCTTGTTTTACAATTTCTCCATTTTCATTTGTAATTTTGATGGTTCCTCCTGTTATAGTATCTTCTGTGTCATTTACCACAAAATTTACTTTAATGGCTTGATTTTCTTCATCTTCTACATAACCAAATCCAGTGATAGTTGGTCTTAATTTCAAAATTCCTACTCTTGTTTGATTATTTTCAGTAATTTCGATTTCTTTTGTATTATCTAATATTACTTTTTCTATGGTAATCGTTTTTGGTCCAAAGCTTGAAACTACTGGTACATTGGTTTTATAGATTGTTCCTTGTTTTTCTAGTGAATAAGTTTTTCCATTAATAACTGCTTGGACAGGATAAAAGACTGTTTTGTTTGTACTGTCAAAAGCTATGGTTACCTCTTCTCCTCTTTCAAAGTATTTCGTCTGTTTTTCCCCTTTATAGGTTTTAATATCATTAATTTTTAGTTCATAATCTGCAATTAATTGGATTGGTCTCCTTCTAAACTCTTCGTCTTCCACATAATTTTGATTGGTTTCTTCTGGTAATTGATTCGTATCTCTATCATAGGTCATCTTAGCAACTAAAGTATATTCTGTATCTATTTCTACATTCTCAATAGCAAATGTAATATGCTCAGCATCAAACTCTTTGGTTGCCATGATTTGATTGTCACTGTTTCTAATTAAATCTGCTTTTCCTTTTATAAAAGCTTTATCTGGGTCTACGATATTAGCAGTTAGGGTAACTTTATGATTTTGAATATCATCTACTTGCTTAAATGCTTCACTCGTTGGTTTAGCTTTTAGAACATCTACTTGAGCACGATTGCTTGCATTTGCTGTAACATTTCCTTCAAAAAAGAATTCAGTTGTATCTAAGTTCAATATTCCTGCTGTTTCTCCTGCACTTAATGTAACAGAATAAGTTGCATTTTCGTCATTATCAATATGTTTGGTTGCGATACATTTTAGATTATTTACCATGATATGTGTAAGTTTTAAATCTTCTTTGTTGGTCTCAATTTCATAGGTTAATGTTATACTTTCCTTTTTTTCTGGATATTTTTTAGAAACGTCTACTTTTTTAATATTAACTACTGGTGTTGCTTCTAATTTTTCTTCTAATAACATTTCTTGCGTATGAGTATATTGGTTATCATTTTCTAATAACTCATAATTAGCAAACACTTTTATTCTGTAACTACTTGCCATAGTTGCTTTACTCGTATCTAACTGGCTATTGATATAATAAGTATTTCTAATTTCTTCTTCACTTTCTTCGTCTGTTAGATTTTCTTCTACCAATTGATCGGTTAAGTTTTTAATATATATTTCATTATTTTGATCATCATACAATTTTACGGTAAAGTCTGTGATTGTTTTGTCTGTATCTTTTAAATAAAGATACATATTAATTTCTTTTGTTTCTACACTTTCATTCACTCTAAATCGGCTAACCTTTGGTGCATTTTTTATAATCTTTACTGGTATTTCTCGATTAACCTCAAACGCTTTTCCATTGGTTAAGATAACTTTCTCTAGTTTAATCATATGGTTCCCTGTACTAGATAAACCATCTACTAATGCTTTATAAGTATCATTTTCTTTGGTAAGTTCATAGGTTTTTCCATTTATGATAGCTTCTTTTGGCATACAAGTCGTAGCATTGGTACTACTAAATTTTAAGGCGATCACTTCTCCTACTTTAAATTCTTCTGTTTTTTCTGCTGTTTCGCCTTGATAACGATAGGTTTCAAAATTTGAAACTTTGAAATCATAATTAACAATAAAACTTAAATCCTCTTGATGTGTAACACTTCCTTGATTATCGCCTTCTACTTCTAAAGTATCAGTATCTAAGTTATATTGCATACTTAGTAAAATTTGATATTCTTTTCCTTCTTCTACTTTTACATTGATTTTGTTATTCCCTGAAACAATTTCTCCCTCTTGAATATAGTCTGTTGTTTCTTGGGTAGCATTTTCATTCTCTTGTTTCTTCTCTATAATTCGATAATTTCCTATTATAAAAGATTTATCTGGATCTACCACATCATAAGATAGATTTAATTCTGTTTTTTCAATATCTTCTTCTACTCTCCAGTTTTCAATTTCTGGTTGTTGTTTTAAAATATCTACCTTGATAGTTTCTTTTAATTTCACTTCTTTTCCATTATCCAATTTTGCCTTTTCTAATTTATACTCTGTTACACCACTAGTATTTCCTACGTTTATTTTAATTTCATATAAATTGTTATTAGCTTCATTTCTTTTTATTTCATATTCTTTTCCATTTATCGTAATAGCTTGAATGATTGCATCATAATTTACATCAGCATCGAAGCTTATTACAATTTCTTCGTTTTTAGTTGGATAATAATTGTTAACTAGTAACTCTCTTATCGTTACTTCATAGTTTAACTTATTTTCTATTTTTTGAATTAAAATACTCAAATCTGTTATTGTAATTTTTCCATCACTATTCATATCTGCGTTTTCTAATAGAGTTTTTACTTCTTCAATTGGTTTGTCTTCTCCCAATGATTTTAGATGGATTAAATGAGATGCTAACAGATTAACATCAGCATAATTTACAGCTCCATCCCCATTTAATTCTCCTTTTTGTGCAAAAGTCGTAACTGCTCCATAAACTGTCCCTATGAATTGCATGGATAATACCACTGCTAGTGTTGCCACAACAGAGATTCTTGTTTTTTCACTTGTGATCCATTTCTTCCCAAAATATACAGCTCTTATTGCTAATAATGTTTCTGCTATTAATAATAAAAATAGCATGGTATAATTTCTACCTGTTTTTGGCAATTTACCTTGATATAATTGCTCCTGTTCTTCTAGCTTTATTTCAGTACTTGGCTTATTAGGCTTTTCTATCGTTGGTTTGCTAGATGATATTCCCCCTGGTTTTGGATTAGATGGATTATCTTCTGGTGTAACAATTGGCTTTTCATTTGGTCTATCACTTGGTTTATTGTCTGGTGTGCTTGTTGGTGTATCATCTGGCTTTCCTGTTGGTGTATCACCTGGTTTAATATCTGGTTTACCTGTTGGTGTATCATCTGGTTTTTGTTGTTCTTCTAGGATATCTATATTTAATTTTGCCTTTTCTCCATTAACCACATAAATATCATTTTTCCCCTGTGAAGTTACCATATATTCCATCTTTACTTCTGTCTTAGTAGCTTTTACCCCTTCTTTCACTTTAAGTGAAACTTGTACTACATCTTCCTCCAAAGTTGTTCCTGCTTTTTTATATAAAACAAATTCACTGGTATTCGGATTATATTGCAATCCTTCCCAGCCATTCATTACTTTAAAATCAGATTCTTTTACTTCTTCAAAAATAGCCTTATCATATACAAAAGTTCCTTGATAGGCATTAATCCCATACTTTATTTCTTGAAAAGTATCTAATTTTAATGTAAATACAACTGGATCACCTTTATATAGTTTTTGAGACGTACTAATCAAGCTCGCCTCTACTCTTGTACTTGCATTTGAAATTGTGCTTGTTAAAACTAACACCATAATTGTTACAATCATGCTAATTAATTTCTTCATCTTTGATCTCTCCTATGTCTATATTTATTTATATTATTGTAACAATTTTTAATTTTTCTTTCAATGATAGTAACTGTTTTTTTTCTCTTTTACTTCTTAAAATGACTTATTTGCTTAAGGTTTTATTGGTAATTTTACAATTTGTTATCTTTTTTGAAATTATTTTGCAATATTTCTTTGCATTTCCTTCCTATCCCTTACTTCCCTAAGAGACAAGTGGAACTGGTCTCATTTGTCTCATAAATTTAGTGGAAATAATGTAACAAAAAATGAGACAGTTTGACCTGTCTCACTTGTCTCATTTTGTAATCCACTTGATTAAATCTAAATTAGCTGACTCTAGTAGCATTTCATGTTTTGGCATAACCCTAAAAGTATAACCATAATTTCCACCTGTTGTCAACTCAATTTTAGCTGTAAAATAATATTTCCTATTTTCTTCATCTTGATCTTGTAATTTCATTGGGATAATACTAACATTTTCGACAACGCCATTATCCAAAATTTTGCCATAATATACTTCTACTGTAACATTTTCTATATCAATATTTGGTAATTCTACCTCACAAGCAACTTCGATATTATTTCCAGCATCAATAGTTATATTATCTAAATTATCTACTTGTGTTATTTTAACATCTTTCCAATTCATATATAAATCTTTTTTCCAAGAATTGTAACTTGCCACATTATCAATATCTGCATAATATTTTTTGGTTAAGTTACAAAGTGGCATATATAAATTATTCGTGTAATCTACCAACATTCTAGCTGTGCTATATTTTCCTCCTGTTGTAATAATAGAATTTTTCATTAACGCTAGCCATTTCTTTGATATTCCATTCTCATCTGTTTCATAATAAGTTGGTATAATTTTTTCCTCTAAGGTACGATACATACTTTGACTATCTGCAATATCTTGTGCTTCATAAGATTCATATTCGCTATTTGTTCCTATCGTCCATCCATTCGTTTGTGTATAGCCTTCTGCCCACCAACCATCTAAAACACTGAAATTGATTACACCATTAACAGATGCCTTTTGTCCACTGGTTCCAGATGCTTCCATTGGTCTTCTTGGATTATTTAACCAAACATCAACACCACTAATTAAATATCTTGACATAGCAATATTATAATTTTCCAAAATAAAGATTTTCCCCTTAAATTGTGGCATCATAGATATTTCGTGAATATATTTAATTAAATCTTGACCTTCTTTATCAGCTGGGTGAGCCTTTCCAGCAAATATAATTTGAACTGGTCTATTTTCATTATTTAATATTTGTGTAATCCTCTCTAAATCTTTGAAAATTAACGTAGCTCTCTTATAAGTAGCAAATCTTCTAGCAAATCCAATCGTCAAAGCCTCTGGATTTAATTTAGAAACAATTTCATTAATTTCTTCATAACCATAGCCACAACGTCTCAACCTTTCAGATGTACTGTCTTTTACTAATTTTAATAATTTGGCTTTTCGCTCATTATGTACTTCCCATAATTTTTCATCTGGAATATTTTTAATCTTCTCCCATACATGATCTTGGTGCATGTTATCTTGCCAATATGGAATTAAGTATTGATTATATAATTCTTTCATCTTTGGAGCCAACCATGAACAAGTATGAATTCCATTCGTTACATATTCAATTGGAGATTCATTGGCTGCTATGTTTGGCCAAATCTCACCAAATAATTCTCTCGATACCGCTCCATGTAATTTACTAACACCATTTTTCTTTCCTGCAATTTTTAGGGCTAATATTCCCATGTTAAAGCCTTCCTCTAAATCAATTCCGGGTTTCATTCCCAATCTCAAAAACTCTTCTCTGGAAAGCCCTAATCTTGGCCAAAAATCTTTAAAGTATTTTTCTACTAAAGCTAATGGGAAAATATCATTTCCAGCTGGTACAGGTGTATGGGTTGTAAATACTGTCTTAGAGCTTGCAATATCTCTGGCTACTTCAAAAGACACTTGTTTTTCTTTGATTATATTTTTAATAATCTCTAAATTTAAGAATGCTGAATGCCCTTCATTCATATGATATACGGTAGGATTTAAATGCAAATATTTGGTTAATAAATTGACTCCTGCCATACCTAAAACAATTTCTTGACGAATTCTCATCTCTTGGTCTCCACCATATAAACGTAAGGTTACATCTCGATCTTCTTCATTATTTTTCTCTATGTCAGAATCTAACAAATATAATTTGACTCTTCCTACATTAATTTGCCATACTTTCAAATATAATCTTCTTTTTGGGAATTTAACGTAAATCGTTAAATCTTCCCCTTTTTCATCTTTTACTGGATGAATTGGCATATCTTCTAAGGCGATATTATGATATTCCGTTTCTTGTTGTCCATAACCATTTATTTTCTGATTAAAATAGCCATTTTTATATAACAACCCTACTGCTACTAATGGAATTCCTAAATCACTTGCTGATTTTAAATGGTCACCAGATAAAATACCTAATCCTCCTGAGTAGATTGGTATGGTTTGGTCTAGCCCATATTCAGCTGAAAAATAGGCAATTAAATCATTTTTGTTTTCTGGATATTTGTTGGAAAACCATGTACTTTTACTGTTCATATAACTTTCAAAGTTTTCTGCTATTTTGTCATATTCCTTTAAGAAGGCTACATCTTTGGCTACTTTTTCTAGTCTTTCTTGTGATACATGTTTTAAAAATTTGACTGGGTTTTTGTCAGATTGTTCCCATAAATCTCTATCTATTTTTTGAAATAATCTTAAAAATTCTGTGTTCCATGCCCACCACAAGTTATTTGCAATTTCTGATAGTTTTTCAATTCTTTTTGGTAGTTGTGGATTTACTGTAATTTTGTTAAATACGTACATTGAAACGATTCCTCCTTTGTATCTTTTATTATTTTTTCTCCTGTATAATCTTGATAACTATATTATCTATTAAATACTTCTTTTTGTCAAATGTTTTTCATTAATTTTTATTAAATATTCGTTGAACAAATTATTACTTAACAATCTCCACATCTTTCTCACCATATTCTTCTGGCTTCAATCCCACCCTACTCTTCATATAAAGCGAAATCAAACATACCACACCAGTAAACACAACGCCAATAAACAAAATAGCATATCGAATATTTAAAAAATTCAAAGTAACAGAAGCAATATAAGAAACCAGCATTCTCACTAAATTATCAACAATAGAATTAATCGAATAAATTTGTACTAAAGTATCTGACTTCATAAAATTAGCCATATATCGTTTTTTGATAATTTGATAGACTCCTTTAAAAATATAGATAATAGTACATAAAACAGTAATTACCATAGCTTGTATTCTATAATCTATATTTATTAATGTAATACATCCATTAATCATCATACTAAATGTAATACAGATTGCACATAAAAACATAGGTATATACGGATTAACTTCAAATAAGAAGCCTGCTATTAAGGTACTAATCGCTCTAAAATAAGAATATTTAGCATATCCCTTTCCATCAATTTTAGTAAAAATCTCTCCTTGCCTTTTCGTTTTGGGAAGAGTACTATTTAAAAAAGTAGCTTCGCTAACTGCTTTTAAACCAAAACCCATTGCTTTAATTGCCTTCGCTATCACAAATAGGCTAAAGTGATTTCCCAACAGAATGGTTAAAATTCCAACTAAATTAAGTGCATTCCCTAATACAATACTATTCTTTTTTCCTATTTTATTTGGAATCGTAACAACAATCAATTGCATAAAGATAGAAAATGCCGCAAAAAAGGATTCCAGCAATACAACGTCTGCTGCTGCCAATCCTTTTACTTGCATGAAAAAAAGTAATTCAATGACATAATAAAACATGAAATCTAACCCAAACATCTCATAGATTGGGTATAATTTCATGTTTCTTTTTCTCATAATAGCTTTCGTTCTTTGTTCCATTCATTTCTCCTTTGTCTTTTGTATCTTTTAGAAAATTCTCAAAATATCATGATAAGTCACATATAGTGATAAAGCAATTAAAATAGCAAATCCTAACAACTGTATATTGACTTCTGTTTCTTGTTTCATCGGTTTTCTTCGGATCGCCTCTATTAATAAAATTAAAATCTTTCCTCCATCTAGTGCTGGTATTGGCAATAAATTCGTTACTCCCAAAGATAAAGAAATCAATGCCATCATTTCAAAAAATTCTTTTAAGCCATCTGTCTTAGCCACCACTTCAGAAATTCCTACTGGTCCCATCATTTGATCTACGCCTACATTTCCTGTAAATAATTGTTTTAGATTATCTACAATGGATACTAAAAATTCCTGTGTTTGCATGCCACCATTGACACATCGATTGATAAAAGTATCTTCTGCTGGTCGCAAGTTAATACCTAAAATATAACTTGTTTCATAATCTGGTGTCAACTCTATTGTCACTTCCTGTTCGCCTCTTTGAACAACAAGTACCATGGTATTCACATCTTTTTGACCAATCTCTTGCAATGCTGTGTTTCTATCTCCCTTTAAATCCACACCATTTACTTTAAGTAGTATATCATTTGCCTGTACTCCTTGGCGTTCTGAAGTACTACCTTTTTGAACCGCCACAATCTTGCATTTTTCATCTAGGTAAACTCCTGTCACTTTAGACTTTATTTCACTTGGTTTGATATGATATTCTATAATCTCGCCACTTCGATCAATCTTTATTTTAATCTCTTCTCCTTGTGAATTTTGTACTACTTCATTTAAATCTTTTTTACTCTTAATCGCTTGACCATTTCCTTCTATAATTTTATCTCCCACTTGTAAACCTACTGTTTGGGCTACATAGCCATCTAATATCTCATCAATTTGATTGGAAATGTAAGTTCCAGAAGAAGCTGTTATCGTAAAATAAATAATAATAGCAAAAATAATATTAACCGTTGCCCCTGCTACTACAATTGCTATCCTTTTTGGAATACTTGCTTTGGAAAAAGATCTTTCATCATCAGAAGCCTCATCTTCTCCTTCCATACTATTATAACCACCAAGAGGAATTAATCTCAATGTATACTTAGTCTCTTTGCCTTGTTTCTTCCAGATCGCTGGTCCAAAACCAATCGCAAACTCATTTACTTTCACCTTGCAAAGTTTTGCTACAATAAAATGCCCTAATTCATGAATCGTAATTAAGACACCTAATAATATTATAATTTTAATCGCTGAAATGATAAAACCTATCAATTTTTTCCTCCTTTTGCACATTAGAATTGCCATGGGGGACGGACCTTTTTGGCAATCACAATAAAGTAAATAAAGCATAAGCAAATGGTGATAAGAAAATTAAACTATCAATTCGGTCCAACATTCCTCCATGTCCTGGTATCAAATTGCTATAATCCTTAATATCTACAAATCTCTTTATACTAGAAGCTGAGAAGTCTCCAATTTGACCTACTAAACTTAGTATGACTCCCATTACTACTATAAATAGATACGAATAATTCATTCCCCAGTAGGTATTAGCAAAATAAGTATAAGGTAACATTAGTATTATGGCTCCGATTATTCCACCTATACATCCCTCAATTGATTTCTTAGGACTTACCTTACTAAATTTATGTTTTCCAAAATATTTTCCTACCACATAAGCTGAAATGTCAGTACCCCATGCAGCAAATATAGCATACCATATTAAAATATTTCCATTTGGCATACCATTAATGAATGCCACAAACATAATAAAAAATACAACATAGAAAATTCCAATAAAAGTATAGGCAATGTCTTTAAAATTTGTTTTCATGTCAGTTACAATTACTTGTGAAAATAGAATTATTAGAATGCTTGGTACAGAAAGTGTTACTACCATATTCAAATATTCTCCTGGTATGACATGAATCAATGCTATACTAAAACAACTTGCATACCCAATCCATTTTACTGGATTAGCTACCTTTTTAATGGCATTAAAATATTCACTCATACTAAGAATTGCTATAACTGCTAATGCAATATCTACTACTATTTTATTCCCTAGTAAAAGAATGATTAATACTAGTGGAAATCCTAATAAACCTGATGTAATTCTTTTTATATCCATATTTTTCCCTTCCTAACAAAATTCATTAGCTTGCTCCAAATTTTCTTGTTCTTTTTTGATATTCTATAATAGCATTATCTAAATCCTTTTCTTCAAACTCTGGCCAGTTTTTGTCAACAAATAAGAATTCTGTATAAACCAATTGCCATGGTAAAAAATTACTTAATCTTTGTTCTCCACTCGTTCTTATCAATAAATCTGGTTCTGGCTCACCTTTTGTATATAAATGTTCTGATACTAATTTCTCTGTAATATCTTCTATTTGTATTTCATTATTTTTGACTTCATTTGCTATTTGTCTAATTGCCCTAATTAATTCATTTCTTCCTCCATAATTCAAAGCAATATTGAAAGTAACTCCTGTATTATCTTTGGTTCTTTCCATACAATTTTGAATACTTTTCTGCATTCCATTAGACAAAGCTGAAATGTCTCCTAAAATTTTCACTCTAATATTTTCTGTATCTGCTCTTTTGGCATAGTCATCTAAATAATTCTGAAGTAACATCATTAATGCCTTCACTTCATCTTCTGCTCTTTTCCAGTTCTCTGTTGAAAAAGCATAAACAGTAATATATTCTAATCCAATTTGATTGGCATATCGTACAATTTTTTCTAATGTCTTAGCACCTTCTTTATGCCCATAACTAACTGGCTTTCCTTTTGCTTTTGCCCATCTTCTATTACCATCCATAATGATAGCAATATGTCTAGGCATATCTTCTTTCTTGAATTCCATAATTTTTTCCCCCGTACCTAAAGGTATTACTTATTTCTATTTTTTATGTATAAAGCCAATTCTTTTAAGAATTCTGCCTTATCCCCATATTTTTTCAATTCTTCTATTGCTTCTTTTGTTATCTGATCTAAAATATCTTTTGCCCCTTGTAAACCATATTGAGAAACATAGGTACATTTTCCTAATTCTCTATCATTTCCTACTGGCTTTCCTAAAGTCTTTTCGTCTCCTTCTTCTGATAAGATATCATCTTTGATTTGAAAAGCTAGACCTATTTTGTCAGCATAATTAGATAATCCTTCCAATTCTATCTCTGTACAATCTGCTAAAATGGCTCCCATTCTAACACAGAGTTTCAATAAAGCACCTGTCTTATTTTCATGGATATATTCCAGTTCTTGTTGCGTTATCTTCTTTCCTTCCCATTCTGTATCCATATATTCTCCCGCAAGCATTCGATCCACTGCTTTTGAAAATTCGTTGAGTATTCTTGCTTTTTTTGCTATTTCTTCTGTGCCACTATGTATTAAATCTTTACTGATTACGAGATACGCATCATTTAACAATCCATCTCCTGCTAATATAGCTGTTGCTTCATTGAATTGTTTATGATTGGTTAGTTTTCCATGTCGGAAGTCATCATTATCAATTCCTGGTAAATCATCATGAATTAAAGAAAAATTATGTACCATTTCAATGGCTACTGCATATGGCATACATTTTTCTATATCTTCTTTAAAAAGTTGATAAGTTGCCAACACTAAAATTGGTCTTAAACGTTTTCCACCAGCCATCAAACTATATTCCATTGACTGATTTAAGATCTGCTCTGGACAATTTTGTTTTCTTATATATTTTTCAAGTTCCTGATTGATTTGTTGTTGATATTGTTGTAATTTTTCTTTAAAATCCATTGAAACTGCTTCCCCCTTTAACAAACTCCCCTACTTAAAAACAAAACGAGTGAAGAAGTGTCCTCATTCCTTCCCACAACCAGTGGGGCATTGGAACATTACACTGACATTACTTCTTTTTCTTTTACTTCTAATATTTTGTCAATTTCTTCGATATTTTTGTCTGTAATTTTTTGGATTTCATTTTCTGCTTGTTTTAATTCATCCTCTGTGATTTCTCCTTCTTTTTGAGAAGCCTTTGCTGTATCAATTCCTTCTCTTCTTATAGAACGAATTGCCACTTTAGCTTCTTCTGCCATTTTGCGGACATCTTTTACAATTTCTTTTCTTCTCTCTTCATTTAATTCTGGGAAAGCTAGTCTTATTACTTTTCCATCGTTATTTGGGTTAATCCCAATATCAGATGCTAAAATAGCTTTTTCAATTTCCTTTAAAACACTTACATCCCAAGGTTGAATCACAATTAATCTTGCCTCTGGTACAGAAATTCCACCTACTTGATTAATTGGTGTTGGCGTTCCATAATAATCTATTTTAATTTTATTTAAAATAGCTGGGTTGGCACGCCCTGCTCTTATCTCTGCTAATTTTTCTTGATAAACACTAATTGACTTTTCCATCTTTTCTTTTATGTTTGTAAAATCCATAATTCCTCTCTCCTTCTTTTGAGACAGTTTAAAAATCTATCTCATTTGTTTTTTCACAAATTGTTTATTTCACGATTGTTCCAATCCTCTCTCCCTTAACAGCTCTCACAATATTCTCTGGATCGGCAATGCCAAATACTAGTAATGGCATATTATTATCTCTACACATAGCAGTAGCAGTAGAATCCATTACTTTTAAATCTTTCTCTAATACTTCCATATATGAAATTTCTTCGTATCTTTCTGCTGTTGGATCCATTTTTGGATCGGCTGAATAAACCGCATCAATTGATTTTCCTAACAATATAACATCTGCTTTAATTTCAGTTGCTCTCAGTACTGCAGCGGTATCTGTTGTAAAATATGGATGTCCTGTACCCCCCGCAAATATAACAACTCTTCCCCTATTTAAATGTTTTTCTGCTTTTCTTTGGATAAAGGGTTCTGCAATTTCTCTCATTTGAATTGCTGTCTGAACTCTGGAATCAATTTTTCTTGCTTCTAGGGCATCTTGCAGTGCTAACCCATTCATGGCTGTTGCTAACATTCCCATGTAGTCTGCTGTGGTTCTTTCCATTTGATGTCCTTGCCTTCCTCTCCAAAAGTTTCCTCCTCCTACTACAATGGCAACTTGTACTCCCATTTCTACTACTTCTTTTATTTTGTCACATATTCTTCCAACGGTTTCTACATCTACTCCTGTCTTTTGTGTCCCTGCCAAGGCTTCTCCACTTAGCTTTAATAGCACTCTTTTATATTTTGTATCGTGCAAATTTCCCACTCTCCTTAATCTATATTTTTGTCAAGGCTATTTTATCATAGATTACAAAAAAATACAGTATTTTTTTAAGATTTTCTTAATTTTTTGCTTTTATTCAATCAAGCAACATCTCTTTCTAGTTTTAGAAAGAGCCAGTGGATAAACCACTGACTTTTCTCTGTTAGAGGTAGTCTTGAATTTCTTCCTCTCTAACATACAAAAATTGATGAAGCTCCATAGGTAGCTTTTCTTCCTTGTCTTTATGAAACCACCTCTTCCGTATCACACAAGGAGTTAAAAATATCCTCTTTAAAAGCATTTTTCCCTCCTTGTCCTTAATACGGATTATTTCTGTTGATCTTGGCAAAGTATAACGTACCCATTTGTTAGATACTATATACCACTCCCATTTTTCTTTCGTTTCTTTTTTTACTCTATACACCCGTATAATTTCAATTTCGTGTATAGAGCCTTCATCATACATCGGCTCTGCCTCTTCCGTATATCCAATAATTATCTTTTTGTATATTAGAATCGCCACTAACATCACTCCAATGCCAATAGCCATACCTAATAAAACATACGCTATCATGTTACCACTCCTTTCCAAATTTCTGGATTGTCTAGTTACAATTGTCAACAGTTACAAGGAGTATAATACTACTTTCTCCTATAATAATTCTATCACAATTTTAGGTAGATAGCAATAATCAAAAAAAAGAATTAAGAAATATATCTTAACTCTTTTTTACATTTTATTTCAATTGATTCATAACTTCCTCTGCAAAATTCTCTTCTTTCTTCTCAATACCTTCTCCTTTTTCAAACCTTGCAAACGCTACCACTTCGCTATCTGTTTCGCTCAACAATTGATTTACCTTTTTATTAGGATCTTTCACAAAAGCTTGATCTACCAAACAAATTTCCTCATAGAATTTTCCAATTCTACCTTGTACAATTTTTTCAGCAATTGCCTCTGGTTTTCCTTCATTCATAGTTTGTGCCTTTAAAATTTCCATTTCTTTATTAACTCTTTCTTCTGGAACTTCTTCTTTTTTCACATACTCAGGTCTTGCCGCAGCAATTTGCATACAAATATCTTTTGCCACATCACTATTTCCTTTTTTCATATTAACCAAAACAGCAATTTTTCCATCACCATGAATATATTTTTCTACCAAACCATCTGTTTCAAATCTTGCAAATCTTCTAATATTCATATTTTCACCAATGGTAGCTATTTTATCAACTAATACTTCTTGTACTGTTTTACCAGCTACTTCCATTGACTCTTGTGCCAATAATGCTTCCACATCAGCTGGATTTTTTTCTACAATTTGTTTTGCAATATTCATAACAAATGTCTTAAATTCTTCATTTTTACCAACAAAATCTGTTTCAGAATTAACTTCTACTACAGCTCCTATCTTTCCATCTTCTGAAATATAAGCTTCTACTAATCCTTCTGCTGCCACTCTTCCAGACTTTTTAGCAGCTTTTGCAATTCCTCTTTCACGTAACAATTCAATTGCTTTTTCCATGTCTCCATCTGTTTCTGTTAAAACCTTTTTGCAGTCCATCATTCCTGCTCCTGTTTTCTCTCTCAAGTCTTTTACTAAACTTGCTGTAACCATTTATAACTCCTCCTTATATATTAAAATAAGTAGAGCAGAAAGCTCTACTCTCTTTTTATCTTATTTTAAGCCTCTTGCTCTTCTGTTGCCTCTACAGTCTCTGTTTCTTGTGCTACTTCGACTACTTCTTCTATACTAGTAGGTTCTTCTGTTTCAGCAACTTGTTCTTGTTCCATTTCTGGTTCAAAACTTTCCCCTTGTTTACCTTCAATAACGGCATTTGCCATAACATCAGCAATCAATTTTACAGCTCGAATCGCATCATCATTTCCTGGTATTGGGTAATCTAATTCTTCTGGATTACAGTTGGTATCAACTAATCCAACTACTGGAATTCCTAATTTCTTAGCTTCTAAAATAGCAATTCTCTCTTTTTTTGGGTCGATTAGGAAAATCACACCTGGTAATTTTTCCATTTCTTTAATTCCACCAAGATTTTTTTCCAATTTATCCATTTCTTTTTTCAATAAAATTACTTCTTTTTTTGGTAAAATATCGAATGTTCCATCTTCTTGCATGGTTTCTAAATCTTTTAATCTTTGCACTCTTGTACGAATTGTCTCAAAGTTAGTTAACATTCCTCCTAACCATCTTTGATCAATATAGTACATACCACATTTCAAAGCAGCCTCTTTCATACATTCTTGTGCTTGTTTCTTTGTTCCTACAAATAGAATTGTCTTTCCTTCCTCTGCTTGTTCTTTGATAAAGCCATATGCTTCATCTAATTTTTTCGATGTCTTTTGTAAATCGATGATATGGATTCCGTTTCTAGCTTGGAATATATATTCAGCCATTTTAGGATCCCATCTTCTTGTTTGATGTCCAAAATGAACACCTGCTTCAAGTAATTGTTTCATTGCAACTACTGCCATTTTTAATTCCTCCCTTTTTGTTATTTCTTCCACAAAGTTTCTTCATTTTTTAGGATCTAATCACTAGACACTTCCCTTAAAACTCTCTTTGTGTGATTAATACGTTCGCTATTGTATCACGTTTTTGCAACAAATTCAAGTGTTTTTTTAAATTTTGTGATCAATTGGCATTCACAGCTATCAAGATTAGAAGATGAAAACCTTCTCATAAAAATATGAAAATCAAGCGAATGTAGAGTAATCAAGCTAGAAATTCTTAATTCATTTTTTGGAAAGAGTTCATCTTTGATGGAAGGGTGCCAAAAAATGAATTTAGAATTTCTGCGATGATTAGCTCGTCCTGAGCTTATTTAAAGATTTTTATGAGAAGGTTTTCTTTTTCAGTCGTGAAACTATGAATGGTAACATCTAGAGCAATGATCAAATTGTCAAAATATTAATGAGTAATAACCGCACCAATTATGCCAGCATCATTACCTAAAACAGCAGTTTCAATTGCAATACCTTGTCTTTCCTCATCACTTTCATTCATTTTAGCAATATATTCCTTTAATCTTGGCAATAAAACATCTTCAAAGTACACAAAACTACCGCCAATGCCAACAACTTCTGGTTCAAAAATATAAATTAAATTTTGTATGCCAATCCCCAAATTTTCAATAAATTCTGTTACCACATCTTCAATCACTTGATAATTCTTATTTTCTGGCTTATTCTGTCGAATCATTTCTAGCAATTCTTCCCCTCTAGTCGTCTCATCTAAATGTAATACCTCTCTCAACTTATTCTTAAAAGCCTTCATAGAAGCATATCTCTCAAAGCAACCATTTCTACCGCAATGACATGGTATACCATTCTTTTCAATCACCATGTGACCAAATTCATAACCAGGTTTCTTTCCCGCTTTTAACAACTCATGATTAAAAAAAGCTGCCCCTCCAATTCCAGTTCCTAGTGTCAAAAAAATACTTCTATCATATCCTTTTAAACACCCATAAGCATTTTCCGCTAAAGCTGCACATTTAGCATCATTTGTTATCTGGATCGGTAAGTTCAACTCTTGTAATCTTGCTACAATTGGATAATTTTCTATTCTCAAATTGCCAGAATTCTTAATCATACCATTTTCTGCCCAACCAGGAGCTCCTATTCCAATCGAAGAAATGGTATACACTTTCCTAAAACGTGTTACCATTTCTATGATATATTGTTCAATTGATTTTTTAATATCTTGTTTCTCAACACTTGTAAGTCTCTTTTCATTTTTCTCTACGATTCTACCATTATCATCTACTACACCAATAGCTATATGGCTTCCGCCTAAATCAATTCCGACTTTCATTTTACCTCTTACTTTCTGTTACACTATACACCATATGCTGAGAACAAGAAGTTACCCATATAAACTTGAACACATGGTACTAGTACAACTAATACAAAGAATATTAGTAAAACACCAACAATTGCATAAACAACTTGTGGTAAAGTTCTCATAATCTTATCCATAATATTATCAATGTCAATTTCCATATATTCCACTAATTTTTCCATCATTTCAGTTAAATCTGTTTGCATACCTATATTTAGCATTTCAGTAATCATTGGCTTTGCCAAACCTGACTCCTCAAATGGTTGAATCCAAGAAGAACCAGTCACTAAGTTATTCATTGACCTTTCTATAATAGAAAGCATAACTAGATTTTTAATTACATTTTTACTAACATCAATAGCATCATGTATTCTAACCCCATTTTTCATATTTAATACCATAGCTTTAATAAATCTTGAAAAATCTATGGCAAAAATCAAATTTCCGAAAATTGGCATCTTATATTTAAACTCGTCAAAATTATACTTTCCCTTTGGAGTACGAATATAATAAATAAGAAAAGCTACCGTTATCACTAAAATACTAGTTGGAATATACCAATACTCAATCACCTTATTCACAAAAGCTTGAAACCACAATGTAATAGTTGGTAAGGTGTCTTGTGTACCTAATTCCTCGAAAACGCCTTGAATAGCTGGTATGGCAAACAATGTTCCTACTAACAACATAATCACTAACAAAACAAACTGTATTGCATTCGGAATTAAGATACTTTTTAATTTTTTATTTAAAGCCTCTGTATCATCTAAATATCTTACCGCTTGTTCTAGGGAATTGGTAAGAGAACCTGACAATTCTCCAACTTTTATCATATTGATGTAAATATAAGGAAACACATCAGAATAGTATTCCATGGTTGTATACATGTTTTCTCCTGCTTCTACCCCAGCAAGAATATCTTCTAAAATCCCTTTAAACGTTAAATTTTCAGTACTTTGAATAATCGTGTCCAAGGCATGAACATTGTTAAAGTTGGCTTTTTTCAATAGATATAAATTTTGCGTAAATACCACTAAATCCCTTTGTGTTATCTTTTCAGACTTAGCAAAATATAAACTGATTTTTTGTTTTGTCGTCAAAGTTTCTTCCTTATGACCTAACTGAGTTGTATTTACATTTTTCATAATTTCTTGTATATCTGTAACATTTCTTTTTCTTTTTTTAGTCGACTTTTGAACACGCTCAGAAAGCTTTTCGATGGATATGGGTACTAAATCATTATTTTTAATAGATTGCATTAATGTCTCTTTACTAGAAGCTTCTACCTTATTTCTTACCACAACACCAGCCTTAGTTACAGCTTTATACATATATATAGGCATTTTTTTATCCTCCTATTTGGCTATTTGTCACGTCTAATTCTCAATTGCATAATCGTTCTATTTAGTCTTTCTAAATTCTTTTCTTCAATTTGAGCTTTAGCTTGATCTAATGTAATTTTATCCTTTACAAAAAGCTCGGCTAAAGAATTAATCAAACTAATACTTCCTTTTTCAGAACCAGTTTGAATGGCATCCTCAATTTCAGATACACTTAATTTATCTTTACGTATAACACCTGAAACGATATTATCCACTACCATTACTTCTGGCACTAATACCAATTTATCATCTGTTCCTGGCAATAATCTCTGAGAAATAACTAGTTTTAATAAAGCAGATAACAAATATTTAACCATTCGCTGATCTCTTACTTCATAAAAGTTTATAATTCGGTCAATCGTCTCTGCACATGATTTAGTGTGCAAAGTTCCAATTACTAAATGACCAGACTCTGCTGTTTCAATAGCAGCTTCCATCGTCTCACGATCACGTATTTCGCCAATGACTAAAATATCACTATCTTCTCTTAAAGAATTCTGAACACCTTCGCTAAATGTCAAACTATCCTTTCCATTTCCAATTTCTTTTTGTACAATCACTGACTGTTTAGAACGATGCTTGTACTCAATTGGATTTTCTAAGGTAATAATTTTTTTATTTTGATTTTCATTAATATAATTAATCAAAGCATTTAAAGTTGTCGTTTTACCAGAGTTTGTCTTCCCCGTAACTAAAATTAATCCTTGTGATTGATAAGTCATTCTTCTTACAATATCTGGTACTCCTAATGATTCATAAGATGGCAATTGATTACGAATCAATCTTAGTGTACAAACTGGAATATCATCTGATAAGGAAAGATTGACTCTTAAACGAATATCTCTATATTCAAAAGACATATCTAATCTTCTATTTTCGTTAAAAACAGCATCTTTTCCAACATTTCCTTTGATAAAATAATCATATACTTCAGACATATCCTCTGGCGTTAAAATCTCACTATCTGGTACAGGCACTAAGTCTCTGGCAATACGAAGCATAGGTTTATTATCACAGATAAAATGTACATCAGAAGCATCTAGCTCCATGGCTTTATCTAATATCTCATTTAGGTTCATAATATCCTCCTTTCTATTCTAAAAGAATAGTAACTTTCTGTTTAGTTCTTCTAATGTTGTATACCCATCGATCACTTTCCTAATTCCATCTATTATTAATGGTTCATAAGATTGTTGTAAAGCAATTCTTTTAATTTCTATACTTGACTTTCCTACCATAATCGCTTCTTTTAGATCATCTGTTAAATTAAGAATTTCAAATATACCAATTCTGTCATAATATCCTGTATTGTTACAGAATTTACAACCAGGTGTATCATAAGTTGTCCCATTTACATCAAATGTAACATTAAACTTTTTACCAACTTCTGTTATAATCTTCTTTTCTTGGGTCGTAAACTCTCTTTTTATCGCACATTGCGGACATATTCTTCTTACCAATCTTTGTGAAATAGATGTCGCCAAAGTACTAGCAATATCATAATCAGAAAGACCTAATTTCCTTAACCTTGTAATCACCTCGATACTGTCTATGGTATGGATGGTAGATAATACATAATGACCTGTTTGTCCAGCTTGAATCGCTATTTCTCCTGTCTCCTTGTCACGGATCTCTCCTACTAAAATAATATCTGGATCTTGTCTTAATACATTTCTAAGAGTAGACGAAAAACTGGATCTATTTTCATCAATTTCTATTTGATTTAACCCAGGAATTCTTATTTCTACGGGATCCTCGATTGTGGTTATATTTATCTCTGGGCTATCCAAACGAGAAATAATACTGTATAAAGTAGTGGTTTTTCCTTCTCCTGTTGGTCCCGCAATAATCGTAATACTATTTCTTTTACTAATGGTTTGTTTTAATTGTTGCTCTGTACCAGGAAATCCCAAATCAAATATATCTTTAATATTGGTTTCCTTTTTTAGTAATCTCAAAACGAACTTCTCTCCATATAAATTCGGTTGAGATGATACACGAATGTTATAATCTTCATACAATAAAATTCTACCATCTTGAGCCTCTTGCTTTTCTTGATGCATATTAGAAATCGCTTTTAATCTTCCGATTAGTTGTTGTTGCTTTTCTTTCTTAATTTTAGCAGCAATAAATAATTCACTGTCAATCCTATATCTTATTCTTACATAATCTTTCATTGGCTCAATGTGAATATCACTAGCTCTTCTCTTAATTCCCGTTCGTATGATACTATCTACTAAATTAACAGCTGTATCGTTACTATCTGGATTAACCTCTAAATCAGCAACAGGTTCACTTTGCGTCGTTTTCATTGCTTCCATAGATTTTAAAATTTTATCAATATCACTTTCAAAAGTAATATAAGAATCCATTACCAATCCTTTATTTAGTAGCATTAATCGAATTTCATTCATGCTTTTACCATTATTGGTATTAGCAAAACAAACTTTTACTCTTCCAAAAGATGCTTCAAAAGGAATGGCCTTATTTCTTCTTGCTACCTCTAGTGGAAAATAGTCTGTTAGTTTGACTTTAATCTTATTTCCACCAACTAATAAAACACCTTTTTCTCCTAAAATATCTCCGATAGCTTCTATTAAAATACTAGGTTCGCATACTTCCAATTGATATAAAATATCCCCTATTTTTCTATTAGGGTGTTCTTTTTGATATTGTAAAGCAGTTGCAATATCTTTTTCTTTTACAATACCTCTTTTTACTAGTTCCACTCCAATAGGTTGTCTCCTTCTTGTCTCCATCACATAACCTCCTTGTGTTTATTATCTAATCTTTTAATGTATACTCTGCATTTCTCTCTTCTGCTGTCCCAATTTTCATCGCAACAGCAATTACATTTTTTCCATTTTTTATTTTAGATTCAAAAATACATTTTTGTACATCTTTACATATTTTCACATAGTCTCTATAAATACCTTTGTTCTCTGCTATATAAGTGTATTGTACGCCATTATCAAATACCAAATAATTTTCTCCCCATTCTTGTACTTTCAAATTAGAATGATTGACTTCTTTAGAAAAAAAACTATTAAATCTGGTATATTCTGTGAGGGGATTAATCGTATTTGAGAGTGTCTTGGTATTACGATAAAAATACGTACTAACAACTGCTACAATTGCCACTACAATTATAGTAACAATAATATAGACAGTCAATGAAATTAGGGTGATACCTTTTTCTGAGTTCATTCTAAATCTCCTTTGCTATTATAGTAGAAAGTTCTACTGCATGTTGTTTTCCTTTAAACATATACTGAATTTGTACAGTAATTTTCTTTACGATATCTGATCTTTTTGAGGAATCGATATCATGATAATCTTCCACTCGAATCGTTCGGTAATATCCTTCTTGAATCTCTGTGCTTTCTCGTTCAGATGGATCTTCGGTTGTTATGTCATTCCATGTCTTATTTTTAATCATTTCTATTTCAGCTACTGCAATTTCAGTTGCTTTTGACTTTAATTCTATCTCTTTAGAAGAACTATTAACACGATAAGACAAAGTAGCAATAAACGATGTAAAGATAAATAATACAATAACTGATATGGCAATATCGACACCAGTATACCCTTTTTCACTTTTCATTTTTACTTCCATTCCTTTCGCAATCATTTAAATGCCTCTATTATTAAAGAATAACACTAACATTAACATCATCATATTAAATATTCCCAAAAAGAATCCAATACTTAATTGATTTGCTATTTGTTTTTCTAATTTCTTATGACTTCTTTTTTCTTTTATTTGATAAAACACGAAATAAAAGAAAATAGCTAATAATGTAAATATAATTCCTTTTTGCGTAATATACTCGCCTGTAAATATTATCATCGTAACAATCATTAATAATATTCCTGTAACATAACTATTTTTAGCATATTTTTTTAAAGTAATTGTGTCTAATACTAAAATAATTATGTACAAAAACAAATATATACCATATCTATATATATTAGTTTGTCCTACTATGTATAGATATACCATATACATAATAGATATTACAATCCCATAAATAGATACTAATTTATCGATTTTTCGATTTTCCCTATCAATTCCGACAAATTAGAATAATAAAAGTAACATACAAAATCAAGAAACAATACTGTGCTATCATGGTAGGATTTAAATTTTCTAGGTTAAACTCTGTTAATAAACCAATCCATACAAATAATATTCCTGAAAGTATTTCAAGTATAAGATACCTTGGTCTTATTTTTTGCTTGCAATATCTGCATTTTCCTTTCAAAAATAAATAACTCAGTATAGGAATTAAATCCAAAAAACCCAATTTGTGGTTACAATTAGGACAATATGAATGGGTATGTATAATATCTTGCCTCTTTGGAATGCGATATACCGCTAATGTATAAAAACTTCCAAACAGTGTTCCTATCATAAATAGTAATAAGTAAAAAAATAAATTCATGTTTTTTCCTTTTCCGTCTTATTTTAAATCTAGCCTTACACACATAGTGTGCGTAAGGCCATTTTGTTATTATTTAAAAATTTGAACTAAGATTCAGGTGTTACATCAGGATTTGTTCCTGAATCTGGTGTTGTTGTTAAGGCATGTGAAGTTTCATCTACATCAAAACGATAAGCTGCTGTACGGCCTGAGCTTGCAATATCAATGATACCACAAACTTGTCCATCCGTTGATGGTGCTGCTGGTGTCTCTGATTCAGTTCCTACCAAGATAGCTGCTGATTTACACTTCATAAAAATTCCTGTAGCTTTACCAGTAGCTGTGTCTGTTTCTAATGTAACTGTCCATTCAGAACCATTACCAGCAAAACCTTTTAAATCTCTTTCAACTAATGTTCTAAGAGCTTCAGAATTAGTAGTTGAAGTTGCATTGTAAGATGTGTCATTAGCAAGATGAGCAGCAATTTCAGTTCTTACAGCCATATAAGCAAGTCTCATTTGTTCATCTGCTTCACGATAAGCAGTATTAGATCTAGCTTTTTGTGCATTGGTAATAATACCATTATCACCTGTTAGCATAGCGATTGCTATTCCTGCTAAAATTAATAATACAATGATTGTGATTACTAAAGCAATTAAAGTAATACCTTTTTGATTTTTCATCATGTTTTTCCTCCTTTTTATTATAAAATATATCTTTTTGACTATATGAATATAATCCATATAACCTTAATAACAAATTATTTCGTTCCTTTATCTTGGAAGAAATGTCCTCCCTCTGATGTTGTATTAGGTTGTTGTGTCGTAGTAGATTGTGGACTTTCTGTCGTTGGTTGTGAATTTGAGCTTGGTGTACTTGAAGTTCCCGAATTAGAATCCACATTATTTGTAGTTGTGTTGTTTGACTGTATTTGATTATCCCCTGTTTGCCCATTTGATGTAGAAGAATTAGCTGTTGTAGTACCTGTTCCATTCGTTGTTGTTCCTGTGGTTGTTGTTTCATAAGAAGAAAATGGATTGGCTTTTCCTGGTTTGTAATCTTGTATACTTGTATAATTATTCAAATCATTAGCATCTACTTCATATGTCATGATGATTTGACTTTCATCAATATCCGAACTATCTGCTAACTCTTTCTTCACCTCATTGGGTGTAGAATAAGACACTGGATTTGGTATTGTTTTTGTCATAGGAACATATTCATATAATAAAATTCCTAATGATAAAATAATTGCCAAACATAATAACAACATAATAATTATTTCTTTTATAATTGTTTTAGCCATATCTGTCTCCTTTATTAATTTAATGAATGGTCACATCATTTAATAAATTACCTGTGACATTTACCTCATTTTTTATTGCATTGCTCTTATTGGTAGAATTGGTACGATTTGTATTTGTTGTATTGTTTGTACTATTGGTTGTATTATTATTTTCTTCTTCTGTTTCTTCTGTTTGACTTGTTTCAGATATTTCTTTAATAGCAATTCCCCTACATACAAATGTCGCTTGCAAAGAATCACCTGCATTAGTTGGTATCAACTTAAATTCCTCAATTCTAAATCCTAATGTACTATCATTTTCAATATCTGAAATAAAATCTGTAATAGAAATATAACTTCCATTAACCGTAAATTTCAAATCGTAACTATCTGCTGTATTACCTTGTACAATGTCCATTTTGATAACTGCCCCTTCACTAGTTGCATAATTCCCTAATTTGACCCATAAAGCTTCAATTTCATATCTTTCAATTTGACCAGCCACTTGTATGTCTTCTTCTGAGCTTATGGTTGTCATTTCTTCATAATCTTCTTTGGCTTCTTTCAATCTTTTGCTACTTTCTTGTACAGTAACCAATGCTTGCCTATAATCTTTTTCTGCTAATTTACTAGCCTCTTGTATCTTGGTGTCTAATTGATTATTTTTTGTTTGCATTCCATGATAGCTAAGTACTTCTATTCCACCTACTTCAAATCCATTCAAGCCAATATAGATAGCAAGTGCTAATAATAATCCAATTAGAATTAACATTAATAGTTTTTTCATGGCAAATCTCCTTCTATTTTAACAGTAACTGCACTGTTATCCTTTTGTCCAGCTGTTGAAATTACATTGGTTAAAATTACATCTGTTTTTATTTTTGCTTTTAAATAGCCTAGTTGCTCATATTTGTTGGATCTTGCATTAATCACAATATGGGTATCAGATGGATTTTCAATCGATGTTAATTGAACATTTTCTGGTACAATTGACATGATTTGATTTAATAAATTAGGTATGGCATTTCTCGTTTTATTTTGATCTGTAATTTTATTGTTGGCATCTTCTAAACTTCTTAACATGCTAGTATATTCATTAATTTTACTATTCATTTTTTCATTATCACTATTGGCAAGTGCAATCTGTTCTCTAGTAGATGTAATATATTCATCTGCTTCTTTCCCTTTACTATTTATTTGATTGGCTAACACCCCTGAAAATCCAGTATAGATAACAACTAATAGTAAAAGTGCCATAGCAATTCGTAAGAAAACTGTTTCTACTTTATCTAACGGTTGTCCTAAATCCCAATTAAGGTTTCCTCTACTTATTCCGCTTCCTATGGAACCTAGATCTACATCTAATTTTAATAAATCAGGAAATTTTTCACCAAAGCTTTGGTTTCTAAAATTCAAACCAGTGATTCCTTCTCCTATTCCCATCATTCCCAAAGCAATAGCAGAATTTACTTCCATATAATCTTTGATACTAATGTCACTGGTAAGTCCGATAAAATATGGTCTTAATAATTCACATTGTACATTTTCTAAATATTCTTGAAAATATAAATCAATATTGTTAATTAATGCTGCTGTACCTGTAATATAAACTTTTTGGATGTTGCTTCCATAGCTATCTACAATATTTCTGATTTTGCCAACAATGGCATAAAGTGTTGGCATAATATCTTCTAAATAATTAGATTGTTGTTCTTGTAGTTCTCTTCCTTCTGATGTGTAAATGGTTGTATTTTTACAAATTTCGTAAGAATTTAAATAAGAATTCTCCTTTAAGTTTATTTTAGACAAGAAATCCTTACTTCCTAATTGTATTTTGTCTACGCTATGAATTGTGTTATCTAATATGGTAGTTACAATTGTGTTATCTTCTATATTAACAACAATAGCATTTTCATTTTTGTCTATATCAATTAAATTAGGAATAGCCATAGAGATTGGAGAAACATTAGATACTTTATAGCCTTCTACCTGTTGTATTCTTTTGTTTAATTCCATTTTATTTTCAGCGATATGGATCACTCTAATTTTATCATCCTGTGTTCCAGCTACTGCATATCTACTTTCAAACACATTAGCATTATATCCCATTTCCGCACAATAAGATTCAAACTCAGTTTGAACCGCTTTTTGTAGGTCGTTTTTAGTCAAAAGTGCGAACATATTAAAGTAGTTATACATTTCATCTGACAAGTTAATACTTATTGGTGTCTTTTGACTATAAGTTTCTTGAACTACTTGTTCAATAGCTGGTCCAATTTTATCATAAAATTTGATTCCAAATGCTTCTACTCGGATCGTGTTACGTTCTTTTGAAACTTTTGCATATTTAATTAAGTGTTCCTCAATGTATAGCCCTAGGCAACTCGCATTCGCCATCATTTTCTCCTTTTTTAATTAATATATATTTTTATTTTTTACAAATTTTCAAAATTAATACTTGAATATTTTACACATTTCTTCAAATATATTTATATTTTATCTTTATCTGCCAAAAAGTCAATATATTTAACATACTTGTAAAGAAAACGTAATATTTCTGTAATACTCTCTAAAATATTACTTTTTTCTCATTTTACAGATAAAAAATCCATCCGTTTTCTCGTTTGGAAGAACTTGTATGAAGCTTTCTTCCTTTATAAATTTTTCAACAAATTTATCTTGCAAATTATCAATTTTTTCTATTTCAAAATTTGGATTTTTTCTTATAAATTTATCCATTCTCTCTTCATTTTCTTCCTTCAATAGGCTACAAGTTGAATAAACCAGTTCCCCACCTGATTTTAAATATTTGGAACAATTTTGTAATATTTCTTCTTGTATTTTTGTTATTTCTTCTATATCTTCCTTTTTTCTTCTCCATTTAATATCTGGTTTTCTTTTTAATACGCCAATCCCTAAGCATGGAACATCTAGTAAAATTTTGTCGAAATAACAATCATACCTTTCATCATAAACAGTTGCATCTTTGACTTCTGTATGTATTATATCAATTTCCAATCTTTGTGAAACCCTATCCACTAATTTAATTCTATGTTCATGTAAATCCCATGCTATAATTTCTCCTTGATTTTTCATCAACTCTGCCATATAAGTAGTCTTTCCCCCTGGACTGCTACACGCATCTAACACTTTTTCATCACATTGTGGATTCAAAAACTTTGGAATAAATCCTGCCATTTCATCTTGAATCGTAAACTTCCCTTCCTGAAAAGCTTTTATTTTCTCTACATTTTTCATACCTTTTAATTGTATAAAACTTGCTATCTCTGCCTTTTCTGTTCTTATTCCTTCCTTTTCTAATTCATGCAGCAACGATTCCTCTTCCGTTTTTAGAGTATTCACCCTAACATGTAAATTTGGTCTTAAATTAGAAGCTTGACAAATCTGTTCTACTACTTGCTCATTATTTTGTTTTAGCAACTCTTCTATTAGCCACACTGGCATAGAAGTGGTCTTAGAAATCCTCTCTACCTCATCTTTAATCGCAAAAAATGCTTCATAATCCTTCTTTTCCACCTTTCTAAGAATCGCATTAACAAAATTACGACTCGCCTTATGACCATATCGTTTTGCCAAATTCACGCCTTCATTCACAGCAGCTGACTTTGGAACCTTGTCCAAAAATAAAATCTGATAAATACTCATCCTTAAAACATTCAAAATCCAAGGTGATATTTTTCTTAATCTTATATGAGAATACTTTTTAATCACCTCATCAATTGTCAAACGCCAAGAAATCGTACCATAAACAATTTCAGAAACAAAAGCAACATCTCTTGGATCCAACTTGATAGAATTCTTTCTTGCTTCCTGCAATGCTTCATCTAAAGCAATATTAGAATAAGCTCCCTTTTTATCAATATCATAAAGCACTTTTAATGCTAATTCCCTCACTTTATCCATCTCATTTTTCCTTTCTCTGTCCCCACTGGTTCCGAGATAAAATGGGGACAAGTGCTGAGGAGTGTTTAAGGAAGGGC
>CANONT010000017.1 GCA_947567695.1 uncultured Clostridium sp. | reverse complement strand
ACAAAAAAATATAAAAATCCACGAAAATGTGTCTAAAAACTTGACATAGATCCAGGATTCATCTGATATAATAATCAATAGCAAATAAAGGAAGTGATTGTTTTATGGTAGATGATATAAAATTTCAAGGTTATTGTTGGGTTTAGGAACTACAAGCTTTAGAGTTAAAGATTTAAATTTCAAAATTGAAAGACAACTGCAAATATTAGAAGATTTCGAGCGTTTAGACAAGGAGAAGTAATAAATGAAAGATTTATGGGAATTAAAAGAAAAAATAGAAAGTTATAAACCATACAACCAGCAAGAAGAAAGGGACAAACAAGTAATGCTGAAATGTATTGATATATTTGACAAATTTCATAACCCTTTGACAAGAGAAAATGAATTTGCTCATTTTACAGCATCTAGTTGGGTGGTTAATAAAGAAAGAACAAAAGTGTTAATGATATATCATAATATTTATCAATCTTGGTCTTGGACAGGTGGACATAGTGATGGCGAAGCAGATTTGTTAAAGGTAGCAATTAAAGAATTAAAGGAAGAGACAGGAGTACAAAAGGTAAAAGTGTTAAATAATGGAAATATCTTTTCATTAGAAATTTTGACAGTAGATGGGCATGTAAAAAGAGGAAATTATGTTTCTTCTCATTTACACTTAAATTTAACGTATCTTTTGGAAGTAGATGAAAAGGAAACATTACATATAAAAGAGGATGAGAATAGTGGCGTAAAATGGGTTCCTATGGAGGAAGTTAAAGATGTTTCAAATGAAACTTGGATCAAAGAGAATATTTATACAAAATTAAATAGAACTTGCGAAATATAATAAAAATGTGATAGAATAGAAACGAAAAACAAAAGACAAGGAGCTAATGATGTATAAAATCAATAAAAAGCAAAAAGAAGGGCAAAAAATACACACAATAGTAAAAATTATCAGTGCAATCCTTTATATAATATTAATCCCTATTATCATTTTTAACTTTACATTAATCATAAAATCGTTTATATATCCCAATGAGATACCAGATTTTTTTGGCTATAAAACCTTTGTAATTGTATCAGGAAGCATGGAACCAACGATTATGACACAAGATGGGATATTAGTAAAAGAAGTACCACAAGATGAAATTGCCATGGATGATATTATTACTTTTTCACAAGGTGAAAATATCATTACGCATAGAGTAATTGGGATAGAAAAAGAAGATGGCAAGATAAAGTATAGGACAAAAGGCGATCATAACCATACAGAAGATAAGAAAAAGGTTACATATGAGCAAATAGAAGGAAAATATCAATTTAAAATCCAACAATTAGGTGTGGTTACAAAAATGATAAAAAATAAATTTACATTATTGTTTTTGTTTTTTATCATAATTGCAATTTATGGTTATAAACATAAATTAGAAAAGAAAAAACAAGTAAGAAAAGAAAAAAGAAAGAATTATCAAATAGGAAGGAGATGATTACTTACTGCTAGTGAAAATTAGTAGGAGTAAATAAGATGGAGGAAATGGAAAAAATAGAAAAATTACTCATAAATGTTGATATGGTAAATGGATTTGTAAAAGAGGGAGCTATGGCAGATCCCTATATTAAACACATAATTCCAGAGCATATTAAATTAATGAAACAAATACAAGGAGAAAAAGAGGCAATAGCAATCATTAAAGACACGCATAAAGAAAATTGCAGAGAATTTAACCGATACCCAGCACATTGTATCGAAGGAACACAAGAGGCAGAATTAGTAGAAGAATTACAACCATTTGAAAAAGATGCCTTTGTATACCAAAAAAATTCAACAAGTACCCTATATGCACCTAATTTTTTAGAAGATGTAAGTAAAATGACTAATTTAAAAGAAGTAATAATCGTTGGATGTTGTACTGACATTTGTGTTCTAAATATAGCCATTCCATTACAAAACTACTTTGACCAAAAAGATAGAGATATTCCAATTACAGTACCCAAAAATGCAGTAGAAACCTATGACGCACCAAATCATAAGAGAGAAGAATATAATGAAATAGCTTTTAAATTAATGGCACAAGCTGGCATTAATTTAGTAGAAAACGTAGAAAGGAATTAAAAAACATGAAGCCAGAAAAATTAGAATTAATAGCAGATTTTTATGAATTTACGATGTCAAATGGATATTTTGAAAAAAATAAGAAGGAGATAGCTTATTTTGATATCTTTTTTAGAAAGGTACCAGATGACGGTGGATATGCCATTATGGCGGGATTAGAACAAGTTATTGAGTACATACAAAATCTACAATTTGACGAAGAGGATATTGCTTATTTAAGAAGTCAAAAGATATTTTCAGAAGAATATTTGACCTATTTATCTCATTTTAAATTTACAGGCGATGTGTGGGCGATCCCAGAAGGAACCGTAATATTTCCTAATGAGCCATTGATTACTGTAAGAGCACCTCTTATAGAAGCCCAACTATTAGAAACCGTTTTACTCTTAATTATCAATCATCAAAGTCTAATTGCCACTAAGACAAGTAGAATTGTAAATGCAGCACAAGGAAAACCAGTGATGGAATTTGGTGCCAGAAGAGCCCACGGCGTATCAGCAGCTGTTTATGGAGCAAGAGCAGCTATCATAGGAGGGGCAGTCGGAACCTCTTGTACCTTAACAGCGGAGAAATTTGATGTGCCAGCAAGTGGAACGATGGCACATAGTTGGATTCAAAGTTTTGATAGTGAGTATGAAGCTTTTAAAACTTATGCAGAGTTATACCCTCATGGTTGTACTTTTTTAATTGATACCTATCATACCTTAGAAAGTGGATTACCGAATGCCATTAAAGTATTTGATGAAGTTTTGAAACCACAAGGAATTAGACCAGTTGCTGTTAGATTAGACAGTGGAGATTTGGCTTATTTATCTAAGAAAATAAGAAAAATCCTAGATGAAGCTGGTTACTCAGATTGTAAAATATGTGTAACGAATTCTTTGGATGAATATTTAATTAGTTCTTTATTGGAGCAAGGAGCAAAAGTGGATTCTTTTGGCGTAGGTGAGAATTTAATTACAGCCAAAAGTGATTCTGTATTTGGAGGCGTTTATAAATTAGCTGCGATAGAAAAAGAGGGAGAGATGATCCCTAAAATAAAAATAAGTGAAAATGTAGAAAAGATTACCAATCCAGGTTTTAAAAAGACCTATCGCTTTTATGATAAAAAAACGAATTATGCTTTGGCAGATGTTATTATGTTGAAAGAGGAAGAAGAACCAAAAGAAAAATATGAGATCTTTGACCAACATAATACTTGGAAAAGAAAAACGTTAAACAATTTTGAGGTAAAAGAGTTGCAACAAAAAATCTTTGAAAATGGTAAATTGGTTTATCAAATACCTACCTTAAAAGAAACAGCACAATATGAGAAACAACAGTTAAGCACCATATGGGAAGAGGTAAAAAGGTTGGAAAATCCTCAAAAATACTATGTGGATTTGTCACAAAAATTGTATGATTTAAAAATAGAGATGTTAAATCAGCAAGGGAAAATATAATAAATGATTAAGCGAAACTTAATCTAAGTCGTTAGACTTGATGTGCTTTTGTGAGGGCTACATCAAGTTTTTTTCTTAATGGATACAAAAACTGTTACTTTTTTTTATTTTTTATCAATAGATAAATGTAAGATATCTTAAAAATAAGGAGTTTAGATCTAAAGTGAAAAAGGAAATAAAAAAATATAAAAATGATCAGGAACTAGATTTAGAAACAATTATTAATGAATATAGTAATTATATTCGCAAAATTGTAGACAGTAAGACAATGCATTTTTTGACGAAAGAGGATAAAGAAGAAATAGTGTTAGATACTTTCTTTGTTTTATGGAAAAATAGAGATAAATTAGAGGATAGCAATCCATTAAGTCCATACATAGCTGGTATTACGAAAAACTTAATCAAAGAAAAAAGTAGAGTAATCCATATTAACGATGATATAGAAGATTACAAAAACTGTATTTCAGAGTTAACCAGTATAGACATGTTATATGAGCAAAGAGAGAAAACAAGACAAATAAGTGAAATAGTAGAACAGATGAAACAAGAAGATATTACGATATTTAATTTATATTATTATACTGGTAAAAAAATAAAAGAAATAGCACAAATATTAGACTTATCAGAATTTAATGTAAAAACAAGATTGTATCGAATAAGGAAAAAAATAAAAAAGGATTTAGAAAAAGGAGGATATAGTAATGAATAAACAAAACAAAGAAATCCTTAGAGAGGTAGAACGAAAGATTGCTATATCTGAGTTTTATGAGGAGGAAGCAAAAAATATGAAAAATAGAAAAAAGATAGTATTTAAAGTTGCTATGGTGGCATGTTGTGTCATGATTTTAATTACAGGAGGCGTTTTGGCAAAAGATATAGAGAATTTTATCAGAAATTTATTTGGAGCGAATACAAGTGATGGGGTAGATACCGCTATTAACAACGGATATGTGACAGAAATAGAAACAGAAACCCAAAAGGCAGAAGGAATAGAAATCAATGTAGATTCACTTGTTATGGACGATTTTAATTTTGCTATGAATTTTAATGTCACTTTGGATCAACGATATGATAAGGATGAGTTTAAAAATATGGAGTTGTACGATTTAAGAATTTTAGATGAAAAGAAAAATGTGGTATTTAGCACAGGTTTTGGGAAGAAAGATTTAAAAGTTTCAGACAAAGAATTAGAATATAGAGGGGCATTTAGTTTTTTAGCAGAAGAAAAAGGAGAAAGAGAATTAAAGCTTTCTTTATCTGCTTCGGGAAATCCAGAGTTGTTTCCAAAGAGTAAGCATTTGAGTCTTGCTTTTACCCAAATTAGAACTTGGCAAATGAACGAGGAAAACGGCGATTTTATCGATCAATTTTATGAAGGAGATTGGCATTTTGAAGTAGATATACCAGAAGAGTTTTATCAAAGAGAAACGATTTTTTATCGAGTGAAAAAATGTAATGATGATAAAACACAATTTACTAGTGCAATTTTGTCAAATACAGCATTAAGAGTTTCTTTTACAACTTCAACCGATAAGATAGATTACGAAAAAATACACGAACGAACGTCTTATGATACATCACCACTTCAAAAAGCGTTTATAGAAACTTCCGATGGCAAAAGATTTGAGCCGTCAGCAAGGTCAGATGGAGATGGTTGCTCTAGTTTGTCACCAGATAATGTTATTGCTTATTATCAGACTTTTAATTTAACCAAATATGATGCAACAGATGAGATTACAGTTCATATTTTTACAAATAAGGGGGAAGAGATTATTCTACAATTGGTTAGAGAGTAGGTTGTTCTTATTGCTATATTCCTTTATATATTTTAATACCTTTAAATAGTTACTATTTAATTTAAAAATTACATTAACATATTACATTAACATATTGCGTTAACTGGTAAATTGTGGTATAATAAAAAGCGAGGTGTATAATGGGAATAAAAGTTGAAGGTTTCAACTAATAATGCCAAAGAAAGAAGGAATTAAAAATGAAAAAAACCGTTCAGTTTTTGATACTAGTAGTAACAATAATTTTAAGTGCTTTTCTAACAAACCAAATCTATGCAGTAGAAAACAACATCAACGGCATAAAATATTACAATAGTTTAATAGAAAATCAAAAAACAGTTACGATTTTGCTAGATAAAACCACAGTTGCAAGAAAAGTTACCAAAGAAGAAATAATGAAAAATGATAAAAAAATAGAAGAGATAAAAGATGCCAATAAGAAGGTCTTAAAAGCCACAGATTTAGTTAAGACAGGGGATTACATAACTGTAAAAGGGCAAGATTATCAAGTTGTTTTATATGGAGATGTCAATAAAGATGGATCCATCTGTGATATAGAGGATATCATGATTCTTCAAAATAATTATTTAGGACAAAGAAAAGTAGATAGCATTGAAAAACTAGCAGGCAATTTGCAAAATACAGATAATACATTAGATATCGAAGATATTATGAGAATGATAAATATATATTTAGGAAGCTCTAAAGATGAAATCATTACAAAAACATATGAAGGATTTATTGAATTCAATCAACAAGATGATGATCAGCAAGATAAAGATCAGGATTCTAACAAAGATAAAACACCAGTGGGTATACATGGTAAATTAAGTGTTAAGAATACAGATTTGGTAGATAAAAATGGAAATAAATTTCAATTAAAAGGGGTAAGTACACATGGATTACAGTGGTTTCCACAATATGTCAACCAAGAAGCTTTTACCTATATGAGAGATCAATGGGGCATCAATAGCGTGAGACTTGCGATGTATTCTGACCCAAATGTAGGATATACGACACAATTGCACGAGATTGTAAATAAAGGAGTGGAATATGCTAAAAACGCAGGGCTTTATGTTATAATTGATTGGCATATTTTAAGTGATGGAAATCCAAATACCAATAAACAAGCAGCAAAGGCATTTTTCAAAGAAATGACAACAAAATACAAAGACTATGATCATGTACTATATGAAATTTGTAATGAACCAAATGGTGATGTGCAGTGGCAAAGAGATATCAAACCATATGCAGAAGAAATGATTCGAGAGATCAGGGCAGTTGATAAAAATACGATTATTATAGTAGGAACACCAACATGGTCACAAGATGTAGATATTGTAGCACAAAGTCCAATTACAGGACAAAATAATATTATGTACACATTGCATTTTTATGCAGCAACTCATAAAGAATATTTAAGACAAAAAGCAACAACAGCATTAAATGCTGGCTTACCAATATTTGCAACAGAGTTTGGAATTTGTGATGCATCAGGAAATGGAAATTTAGATATAACAGAAGCGAATACTTGGATTGACTTTTTAAATCAACACAATATAAGTTGGATGTGTTGGAACTTATCCAATAAAAATGAAAGTTCATCTTTACTTACCAATACAGACAAAGTAACAGGTTGGACAAATGATGAATTATCAGCTTCTGGTAAATGGTTGTTGAATGCCTTAAAAAGATAGGAGGAGAGAAATTTGAAAAAAATAAGTATTATTATATTATTAATAGGAATGATATTTAGTGTATCTACGGTAAGTTTTGCGATGAGTATGGATATGAGCTTAAATCCAACCAAAGATATCAAAGCAAATGATACTGTGATCTATACCTTGAGTTTGAGTGAAAAGATAATAGGTGCTAGCTTTAAAATTAATTATGATCGTGATCAATTAGAATTAGTAGAAAGTGGAACAACCAATTTGTCAGCTTCTGTGAATCATGGAAAAATAGCTTGTGTATATTTTGACATGGAAAAAACAGGGATTGATTCTTGTAGTATAAAATTCAAAGCAAAGAAAAACATAGAAAATACGAAATTAATTTTTGAACTAGAAGAGGCAAAATTTATTGCTAAAAATGGAGAGAGATCTTATTCACAAAATGATATTGCTGGCATTAAAAAAACAATTACAATTGGAAAATCAGATGATTCTAATAGTGGAAATAATGGTAGCACCAATAAAAATCCCAGTAATAGCGATAATAATAATAACGATGTTAATGATGATAGCAACAATAGTAGCAATAATAACAATACGAATGATGACTTAAATAATTCTAACGATACGAACGGAAATACCAATAATTCAAATAATTCCAATAACACGAGTGGAAATACCAATAACTCAAATAATTCCAATAACACGAGTGGAAATACCAATAACTCAAATAATTCCACTAACACGAGTGGAAATACCGATAACTCAAATAATTCCACTAATACAAACGGAAATACTAATAATTCCAATAATGCGAATGGCGATACAAACAATACAAATTCTTCCAAAAGTGATTATACAATGGCAAGTACTAAGCTTCCAAAGACAGGTTTGCATGATTCTATATTGCTACCTATTGGCTTGATTAGTATGTTCGCAATTTACTTTTTTGTAAAAATGAAGGCAAGAAAAGAATAATAGGAATTGTTGCAATTTAAGTTGAATACACGATTAAGACTTGATGTGCTTTTAGAGATGGCTACATCAAGTTGTTTTTATTTATGTACCATTGCTAATAACAAGATTCTACCAAAGTATAGACAAAAAGACAAATAAGTAGTATGATAACAAACGTAAGGAAGGGGAAAATAAAGATGAATAACATGATTGAAATTAAAAATTTAACCAAACAATACAAAGAACTAAAAGCCATTGATGGATTATCCTTAGAAGTAAAAGAAGGAGAAATATTAGGACTATTGGGACCAAACGGAAGCGGTAAATCCACCACCATTAATTGTATCTTATCACTATTAAACTTTAGTGAAGGAGAAATCAAAATATTTGGAAAAGAAATGAAACCAGATGCCTATGATATCAAAGCAAAAATAGGGGTGGTATTCCAAGATGTTGCTGTTTTTGAAGAACTAACCGTACAAGAGAACATAGACTATTTTTGTGGATTATACATCCAAGACAAAGCCAAAAGAAAACAATACATAGATGAAGCAATTGAATTAGTAGGGTTAGAGGAATTTAGAAAATTTTATCCCAAACAACTATCAGGAGGATTGCTAAGAAGATTAAATATAGCTTGTGGAATTGCCCATAAACCAGAATTGATTTTTTTAGATGAGCCAACTGTTGCAGTGGATCCACAAAGTAGAAATAATATATTAGATGGTATCAAAACGTTAAGAGATAGAGGAGCAACCATTGTGTATACGACCCATTATATGGAAGAAGTTGAAATGATCTGTGATCGAATTATCATTTTAGATAAAGGAAAAGTATTAGCAACTGGGACAACAGATGAATTAAAAGAACTAGCCAAAATCGAAGAAAAAGTAACAGTAGAAATAAAAGATCTAACCACAAAATATGTGGAACAAATTCAAAAAATAGAACAAGTAGACGAAGTAACCTATAACGGAAATATATTACTTGTTACCTATAAAAAAGGAAAAAATAATTTAGTGGCATTAATGGATTACCTAAAAAAAGAAAATATAAAATACAATAAAATTTATTCAGAAAGACCAACATTAAACGATGTATTCCTAGAATTAACAGGAAAGGAGCTTCGAGATTAATGTTTATTCATAATTTTAAATATGCTTTAAAAACTCTTTTTAGAAATAAAATGTTAATATTTTGGACCTATGCCTTTCCCATCATTCTACGGAACCTTTTTCAATATGGCATTTTCTAATATTGAAAATAGCGAAAAGTTAGATATTATCAACATAGCCATTATAGAAAATGATGATTTTAAAAACAATGAAATATGGAAAGAAGCTTTTAAAACTTTAAGTGATGCAGAAAATGAGGATAGGTTATTTGATACCAAATATACAACAGAAGAAGAGGCAAAAAAATTATTACAAGATGGTGAAATCACAGGATATATGCTATTAGAAGGAGATAAACCAAAAGTGACGTTTCAATCCAGTGGGATTAATGAAACTATTTTAAAATATGTCACAGAAGAGATTACACAAAATGCTGAGATTGTGAATCATCTTGCTGAAACGGAAATCAAAAAAGAGATAATGGCAGGAAATTACCAAGTAGATTACGAAAAAATTTACAAAGACCTATTGGAAATCACACAAAATCAAGAAGCAAAAATTGAGAACCGATCAAAAAGTAATTTAAGTTATACGATGATAGAATTTTATACGTTAATTGCCATGACTTGTCTATATGGTGGCATACTTGGTATGGTAGCTATCAACCAAAATTTAGCCAACATGAGTCATAATGGAAAAAGAGTATCAGTTGCACCAACTACCAAAGGAAAGGTAGTTTTAAGTAGTATTCTAGCCTCTTATGTAGTACAACTAATTGGACTAACATTATTATTTTTGTACACAGTATTTGTTTTAAAAGTGGATTATGGAACCAATTTGCCATTTATCATTTTGTTAGGAGTAGTAGGAAGTCTGGCTGGATTGTCTATGGGATTAGCCATAGGTACTTTGTTGAAAACCAATGAAAATGTTAAAACAGGAATTGTTATATCTGTCACTATGCTAGGATGTTTCTTGTCAGGTATGATGGGAATTACCATGAAATATATTGTAGATACTAACCTTCCTATTGTAAACAAAATCAATCCTGCTAGTATGATAACAGACGGATTTTATTCTTTGTATTATTATGATACATGGGATCGATTTTTCTTTAATATCGCTAGTTTACTGACTTTTGCGGTTATCATGATCGCTTTGTCATATACTAGTTTGAGAAAGCAAAAATATGAAAGATTGTGATGGCGAGTTTGGGACAGGCACAGACTCGCCATGGGCACAAAGTCGCAACCAAGCACAAACCCGCCACATTCAAAAAAGAAAGGAAACAAAAATGACAGTATTAAAAACATTTTTAAAAGTATTAAATAAGTGCAAAGTACCAATTATTATGTATACAGTAATTTTAATTGCATTTGGTGGTTTCAATATGCAAACTAGTGAAAATAGTACCAACTTTGTAGCAAGTGAGCCAGATGTTTTAATCATTAACCAAGACGAAGAAGAGGGAGTTACTAAAAATTTAATTGCGTACATAAAAGAAAATAGTAAGATAAAAGAGATTCAAGAGGATGAACAAGCTATTGATGATGCTTTGTTTTACAGAGATGTGAATTACATTATTTATATACCAGAAAATTATAGAAGAGATTTTTTAGAGGGTAAAAATCCTAAAATTGAAATAAAAAGTACAGGGGATTATCAAGCAAGTTTAGCTGAAATGATGTTAGAAAGATATGTCAAAGTAGCTAATTTATATCAAAAGAATATAGAAGATGAACAAGAATTAATCCAAAAAATAAATGAAACATTAGCCAAACAAACAGAGGTAGAAATTACTTCTAAGCTAGATACTGACAATTTAAGTAAAGCCACATTCTATTATAATTTTGCAAATTATAGTATATTGGCAGGCTGTGTATATGTAATTTGTTTAGTGTTATCTAGTTTTAAAGAAGAGAAAATAGCCAAAAGAACGATTGTTAGTAGTATGAATTATAAAACACATAATCGTCAGTTATTAATAGCCAATACTTTGTTGGCAATTGGATTATGGATCTTCTATGTGGTGCTAAGCTTTATTTTAATAGGTGATGTCATGTTTACTGCACATGGATTCATGTACATGGCAAATTCTTTTGTATTCACGATTTGTGCTGTCACGATTGCGTTTTTGATTGGTAATTTGGTCATGAATAAAAATGCCATTAATGGAATTGTTAATGTGGTAGCACTAGGATCTAGCTTTTTGTGTGGTGCTTTTGTACCAATGGAATGGTTGCCAGATTGGGTTTTAATGATTGCTCACATCTTGCCTTCTTATTATTATATTAGTAGTAATGAGATGTTGACTTCGATAGAGATGTTCAATTTTGAAACGATGAAACCGATTTTTATGAATATGGGGATTATTGTAGTTTTTACCATAGGTTTTATCATTGTTACGAATGTGGTTTCAAAAAGGAAAAGAAGGATAGGATAATTAATAATTTTACATATGTGGCATTTGTCTAAGAAATTGTGATGAAAAATACTTGATTTTTATTTAACAATAAAGTATAATTTTACAGTAGATGAGAGAAGCAAGATGTGGTGTATCGTATTCTCATGAGAGGAGGCGATGCATATGTTATTAGAACAAGTTTATTTACTTTTTACATATATACTTTTTATCGAACTTGCAATAGTAACCGTTGTCGCTATTGCCTTATTTGTAGCTTTAATTGTTACAGTAAGAAAATTAGACAATGAAAAAAACACATCTCTGTTGAACCGTTAGAGATGTATTTTAAATTTTAAAATTCACCAAACGATACGCCACATTTCTATGGTATCTCATCTTTCTATATTATTATACTTAAAATATAAGAAAAAGTAAATACTTTATGAGAATTTTTATAAAGTTTATATAGAAAAAATAAACATAAAAACAAGTGATTAGATTGCTAATTACTTCTTTTTATGATAAGATAAAACCAATCAAAACAAAATAAGAAGGGAGATTCAAAATGGGATTACGATTAAAAAATGTATCTAAGACATTTGTAGGGAAAAAAGCGGTAGACAATATTTCCTTAGAATTAGACAAACCAGGTGTGTATGGATTACTTGGAACCAACGGAGCAGGAAAAACAACAACCATAAGAATGATATTAGGCATTATCAAAAAAGACGGAGGAGAAATTACTTGGAATGGAAAAGCAGTTGATAGAAAAAGTGTAAACTTTGGCTATTTGCCAGAAGAAAGAGGAGTTTATCCCAAAGTTAAAATATGGGATCAATTGATGTATTTTGCAGAACTAAAAGGAATGAAACAACAAGAGGCAGAAGAGGCAATTAAAAAATGGGCGAAAGACTTAAAAGTAGAAGAATATTTAATGATGCCTGCTGAAAAACTTTCCAAAGGAAACCAACAAAAAATACAATTTATGACAGCAGTGATACACAATCCAGAACTTGTGATACTAGATGAACCATTTAGTGGATTAGATCCTGTCAATACCGAGATATTAAAAAATATTATCATAGACCTAGTCAAAAAGGGGAAATATGTCATCATGTCAGCTCATCAAATGGCTACCATTGAAGAGTTTTGTAGTGATATACTAATTTTAAATAAAGGCAAAACGGTATTACAAGGAAATTTGAAAGAAATAAAAGAGACCTATCCAGCGAATCGAGTACAGATTGATGTAGACCAAAGGATTGATATGGAAATAAAAGAGTTCAAAGATTTAGAGATAGAAAATGAGAAAAATAATCAATATACCATTAAAATTAAGGACGTGGAAAAAGCACATGAACTTTTAAATCAATTGGTGGCAAAAGGTGTTAAGGTAAATAAGTTTGAGATTATGAAGCCGACGCTGAATGATATTTTTATAGAAAAAGTGGGGTAATTTTAAAAATAATTCTGCATCTCACGTCGTTAAAATTTAGAGAAAAGAAAAATAAAAAAGGAAGGAAATAAAAAATGAAAGATATTGTAACAGTTATGAAATTTACCATAAAAGATATGGTAAAAAGAAAATCTTTTATCATTTCAACTTTAATTATTTTACTATTAATTGTCATTGGTTTTAATGTACCAAATATTGTAAAATCAATCAAAGGAGAAGACACCGAAGATAAACTTTTGATAGTAGATAGCGAGAACATTTTTGAGGGAAATTTAGAACAATTAAAAAATGTAGATTTAGGATATGAAATTGAAATAGGGCAAAATACTTATGAAGAAATTAAGAAAAAAATAGAAGAGGAAGAAATCGGTTCAGCCATGATCATAGAAAAGCAAGAAAATGATGTAAAAATCCGATATATGGTAGAAAATACGACCATGATGGAAAAAGTGCCAGAAGAAATTGTCAATAGCATCAATACCTTATATGCGAATATTCAAATTAGCAAATTAGGCTTGACACCAGAACAATTACAATCTATCACACCTAATTTTGAATTTAGTTTAGAACAAACAGAGGAAGAAGAAGCAAAAGGAAATGTATTAGTTATGATGTTGATGTCAATTGTATTATTTTATGCCATTTATTTCTGTGCTTATCAGGTTTCTAGCTCGATTACAACAGAAAAGACATCTAAAATCATGGAAACATTAGTAACATCAACTAGTCCAAGAACGATTGTATTAGGAAAAACCATAGGTATTGGAGTGGTTCGGATTATTGCAAATGATAGTAATTGTAGCAACTGCGTTGATCAGTGCGAAATCATTCTTGGATCCAGAATTGTTAAATAAGGCATTAGACATGTCTAATATGACAGCTTATTTGGGAGTTATAACTATCATTTATTTTATATTGGGATATTTTACCTATGCTTTATTATATGCCTTAACAGGTTCAACGGTAAGTAAACCAGAAGATATACAATCAGCAAATGGTCCAGTTGCCATCTTGGCTGTGATTGGATTTTATTTATCTTATTTTACGATGATGAATCCAACCAGTGGCTTGAATGTATTTGCTTCTTTGTTCCCAATTTCATCACCATTTTGTATGCCTTTTCGCATTATGATGGGATTGGCAAGTACAACGGATGTGATTATTTCCATTGCTATTTTATTGGTTACCATATTAGTGATTGCTCAAATTGCGATTAAGATTTATTCTAGTGCTATCTTGAATTATGGAACTAAAATGAGTTTGAAAGATATGGTGAATATTTATAAGGAGAAAAATCAACCATGAAAAAAGTCAAATTTGATATACAAGGAATGACATGCAGTAGTTGTTCCTCACATGTAGAAAAAGCAGTCAGCAAGTTAGAAGGTATACAAAATGTCAATGTCAACCTATTATCCAACAATATGATTGTCAATTATGACGAGACAATTTTAGACAATGAAAAAATCATACAAGCAGTGGTAAGTGCTGGATATGGTGCAACTTGTGAACAACCAAAAAGAACTAGGCCAAAAGAGAAAAAGCAAGAGGTTCAAACAGAAAATATGAAATCCATGAAAAAAAGACTAATCATTTCTATCTGTTTTTTAATACCACTTATGTATATTGCCATGTATCACATGTTTCAAGAATGGTTTGGCTTGCCAGTGCCACAAATGATAACCAATGCATTTCATGGAACGGAAAATGCCATCAATTTTGGACTGACACAATTTTTATTATTAATTCCTATTTTATATGTCAACAGAAATTATTTTATGGTTGGCTTCAAAAGACTGTTCAAAGGAACGCCTAATATGGACTCGTTAATTGCGATTGGTAGTGGAGCAGCAACCGTGTATGGGATTTTTGCCTTATATATGATTGGGTTTGGTTTAGGATATAATCAAATGGAAATAGTGGAGAGATATAGAATGGATCTTTATTTTGAATCAGCAGGAACGATTCTTACCTTAATAACCTTAGGAAAATATTTAGAAACCAAATCAAAGGGCAAGACAAGTGATGCGATTCGTAAATTAATGGATTTAGCACCGAAAACAGCAATCGTTATGAGAGAAGAAAAAGAGGTAGAAATAGATTTAGAAGAAATTGTAGTAGGAGACATCATCGTGATTCGACCAGGCGGAAGTATTCCAGTAGATGGGGTTGTAATAGAAGGAACTTCATCTGTCGACCAATCTAGTATAACAGGAGAAAGTATACCAGTACAAAAAGCAGAAGGCGACAATGTTGTTTCTGGAACCATCAATAAAAGTGGCTTCTTAAAAATGAAAGCTACAAAAGTAGGAGATAACACAACACTTTCACAAATTATAAAATTGGTGGAAGAAGCTAGTAATTCCAAAGCACCCATAGCTAAAATAGCAGACAAAGTAAGCTCTATCTTTGTACCAACGGTTATCGCAATTGCTATCCTTACGGTGATGATCTGGCTAATGGTTGGTCAAAGTTTTGAATTTGCCCTAACAATGGGAATTGCTGTTTTAGTCATATCGTGTCCATGTGCCTTAGGTTTAGCAACACCAGTAGCCATTATGGTAGGAACAGGAAAAGGAGCCGAAAATGGTATTTTAATCAAATCAGCAGAAAGCTTAGAATTATTACATTTAGTAGATACCGTTGTATTGGATAAAACAGGAACGATCACAGAAGGAAAACCAAAAGTAACCAATATAGTAACAGACGGAAACGAACAAGAAGTATTAAAAATAGCGGGAAGTTTAGAGAAAAATTCAGAACATCCCTTAGCAGAAGCCATTTTGCAAAAAGCAAAAGAGCAAGCGATCGAATTATTAGAAGTGAAAGAATTTGTGGCTGTTTCTGGTAGAGGAGTCAAGGGAAACATAGAAGGTACAAAATATTTAGGCGGAAATTTAGCATTTATGAAAGAAAATAACATAGACATTAGTAAAATTACTTTACAAAGTGAGGCATTATTAAAACAAGGTAAGACCGTTTTGTATTTTGCCAATGAAAATAAGGTAATTGGTATGATAGCAGTAGCGGATACGATTAAATCTACTAGCTATCAAGCTATTGAAGAATTAAAAGAGAAAAAATTAGAGGTTGTCATGCTAACAGGAGACAACAAAATCGTAGCAGAAACCATCGGTAATGAATTGGGTATTGACAAAGTGGTTTCAGAAGTGTTGCCACAAGATAAAGAAAAAGAGGTAGCCAACTTGCAAAAACAAGGTAAGAAAGTAGCTTTTGTAGGAGATGGCATGAATGATAGCCCAGCATTGGTAAAAGCAGATGTGGGTATGGCGATAGGATCAGGAACTGATATAGCGATAGAATCAGCTGACATTGTTTTGATGAAAGACAGTTTATTAGATACTGTAACAGCCATTGCTTTAAGTAGGGCAGTTATTAGAAATATAAAAATGAATTTGTTTTGGGCATTTTTCTATAACACAATAGGAATACCAATTGCTTGTGGAGTTTTTTATCCTATTTTTGCATTAAAATTAAATCCAATGATCGGAGCATTCGCTATGAGTTTAAGTTCGGTTTGTGTGGTAACAAATGCTTTAAGACTAAGAAAATTCAAATTAAATCATAAGAAAAATAAAAATGATGAAAATGATAAAAAGGAGGAACTTGCCATGAAGGAAATGGTAAAAACAATTTATATAGAAGGGATGCAATGTAATCATTGCAAAATGACAGTAGAGAAGGCTTTAGGTGAGTTAGAGGGTATTACTAAGGTAGAGGTAAGTTTAGAGGATAAAAAAGCAGTGATAGAAATACAAAAAGAAATAGAGGATCGTAAAATCAAAGAAGCAATTTCAAATGTTGGCTTTGAAGTAACTGGGATTGAGTAGATTTTGAAACATGATTTGGGATGTCCTTAGCTGTGAGAGAATTGCAAAAGGAGCCAAAAAGGATCGTCCCTTTTGGCACCATTTGGCAATTCTTTCGTAATCATTTGAGTTAAGGATTGCTTACAAATATTTCTTCAAAGTCTCAACACTATCTTCTTGCATAACCACAAAATCATTCAAAATATTTTTTACATCTGGAGCAGCATCAGCATTTTCATTGATCAATCTTCTACCTTCAATAATTCCCATATTAGTACCTTTCATTAACAATTCTGACAACTTAGAAGTAGTACTATCTGTCATAGTTTGCATTTGGATTCCATACCAAGTCATCATTTTATTCATAGCATTTGTCTCATGAGGTTCTTTCATACTATAATCAGAATATAAATCATTAACTCTTTGAGAAATCTTTTTATATTTGCTATATTCAGTATCTAAAACATCTTTAAAATCATTGTCAGTAACTTTTTCAGACACATAAGAAATAGCATCCATTCCCATAGTAGCACCTTTGTTGACTTCATCTAAAATATTTAAATTTTGCTTTTCCATAAAACACTCCTATTCTTGGTAAAACATTACCAGTTTTGTATTACTTTATTAGTATGTACCAAAAATAGAAAAACATGTGCAATGGTTAACCAAAACAAAATATACCAAAGTCAAAATAACGAAAACATATCTGTTGAAGTTTTGTATAATGAAGAAGATTTTTGGCTAACGCAAAAGTCAATGTCAAAATTATTCAATGTGGTAGAAAATAATATAACATATCATTTACAAAATATATTTAAAACAGGAGAATTAGAAGAAAACCGAACTACTCAAAAAATTAGAGTAGTTCAAAATGAAGAAACCAGAAAAGTTTCAAGAGAAGTAACTTTTTACAGTTTAGATGCCATTATAGCAGTTGGTTATAGAGCAAATTCAAAAGAAGCAACAGATTTTAGAATTTGGGCAACAAAAACTTTAAAAGGATATATACAAAGATTGTAGTTTTGACTATGATAAAAATAGTGAAACTACACAAGAATTTTACAAACATGTTCAAAACAAGTTATATTTTGCAATTACTGGAATGACAGAACCTGAAATAAGTAGGGCAGATGATTAGTTGAATTTATCTGTCATTTATTATATAATCTTATTATTAAAATATGAATTATGCTTATGAAAAGGGCTTAAATGATTTTGCAATCTCTGATGAAAATGAATATGTTACACAAATTTTAATAAAAATAGAAAATAATGATTGACTTTACACTTACTGCATACTTTATACTAAAAGTAGAAAAGGAGTGTATTGTATGAAAAATGAAATAATATTTAGGGAATTTCAAAAGGAAGATTCAAAAATAATGGAAGAAATTATTATAGAGGCATGGCATTATAATGACCTTTGTTCTTCCAAAACAGCACATAAAATGGCAAAGGATAGTAAAATACATAAGTGCCCTTTGAAATATAGAATAAAACAAATATTTTCTATTATGTCATTATATTTATCAAATGAAGGAAGAAAAATATCAAAAATCTTTTCAAGTGTAAGTAATATAGATAAAGAACTTTTAAATGAATGTAAAGTACAATATCAAGGAGAAGTAGCCTTTTTTGCAATATCTAGTAAAGCTCGAGGAAAAGGAATTGGTAAAAAAATGTTTTGTGATATGCTAAAATATATGAAATCTCAAAATATTAATGACTTTTATTTATTTACAGATACTACTTGCAATTATGGGTTTTATGAGCATCAGGGAATGACTAGACGTAATGAAAAATCACAAAAATTTGTAATTCAAGGAAAAGAAGTAGAAAAGATATTTTTTATATATGATTATTGCATTAACTAATTAAACAATAATGTAAGGGAGTAAAATATGGGGAAATTTGCAAAGAAAATGAAGAAAAAATATGAGGAAACAAATAAAAAATCAATTGCAGTATATTTAGTATTAAGATTATTGGTTGTAATTAGCATGATATTTCAAATTTTAATGGGAAATTTTGAAAATGTATTTATGTGTATTTTAGCTTTACTATTGTTTACAATACCAACAATTATATCTGAAAAATTTAAAATAGGGTTGCCGAGTTTATTAGAGGGAATTATCTATTTATTCATTTTTTCAACTACCATTTTGGGAGAAATAAATAATTTTTATGGAATTATACCATTTTGGGATACAATATTGCACACATTAAATGGATTTTTATGTGCTGGAATTGGCTTTTCATTAGTAGATTTATTAAATCAAAATAGTAAACAAATAAATCTATCACCACTATATGTTGCGATTGTAGCTTTTTGTTTTTCAATGACAATAGGAATACTATGGGAATTTTATGAATTTACAGCAGATAGTGTATTAAGAACTGATATGCAAAAAGATAGAATTATTCAAAGTATTTCTTCAGTAGAATTACACCCAAATGGAGAGAATATACCAATTAAAGTAAATGATATTGAAAAAACCGAAATTTATTCAAAGGATGGAACAATTACAACAATAGAAAATGGATATTTAGATATTGGTATTATAGATACAATGAAAGATTTATTTGTTAATTTCATTGGTGCAGTTGTTTTTAGTGTTATAGGTTTTTTATATATAAAAAACAGAAAAAAATATAATTTTGCTAAAAATTTTATCCCAATAAAAGATAATTAGTCAAATAATTATAAATATAAAATTTTATATGATATAATACAAAAAAATAAGATGAGACGTGGGACAGCACGTACGTCCTCATGTCCACATTCTAAAAAGGTGAGAAAGTAAATGTTAAATCAATTTTCAAGAACAGAACAATTCATTGGAAAAGAAGCAATGGAAAAGCTACAAAAAGCAAAAGTAGCTATATTTGGAATAGGTGGTGTTGGTTCTTTTGTAGTAGAGGCATTAGCAAGAGTAGGAATCGGCAATTTTATATTAGTAGATAAAGACACGATAGAGGTAACTAATTTAAATCGACAAATCATTGCTACCACAAAAACGATAGGAAGATCAAAGGTAGAAGTAGCAAAAGAGCGAATTTTAGAAATTAATCCAGAAGCAAAAATAAAGATACATCAGGAATTTTTTATGCCGAATAGCAAAGGTATTTTTGATGATACTGTTGATTACATAGTAGATGCCGTAGATACTGTGACTGCCAAAATTGAATTAGTCATAAGGGCGAAACAACAAAATATACCAATTATATCTTGTATGGGAACAGGGAATAAATTAGATGCTACTAAATTTGAAGTAGCAGAGCTGTATCAAACGAGCGTATGTCCTTTGGCAAAAGTTATGAGAAAAGAATTAAGAGCAAGAGGGATTAAAGAATTGAAAGTAGTGTATTCCAAAGAAGAACCAATCAAACTAGAAGCAACAAAGGGACATGCACCTGGCAGTATATCATTTGTTCCATCTGTGGCAGGACTAATCATAGCAGGTGAAGTCATGAAAGATATATTAAAATTTTATTAAGTTTACAGGTATTGTATTGATCATTGAATTTCTTTATGGTAGCATAGTGATTAGAATAAGAGGGAGAAAGAAAGGAAATATATGAGCAGAAAAAACAAAATAAAAATATTCAAAATTATTTTAACGATAGTCGTATTAGCAATATTCATAGGATTAACTGTATACTTATTTCCTGTGATGAAAAACCTATCTACTTTAGAAGGACAAGAGGCATTTAAGGAAAAAGTTGAAAATACTGGAATATGGGGATTGTTATCCTTATTTGGACTTCAAGTAGCACAAATATTTTTAATTATAGTACCTGGTGAGCCAATCGAAATATTGGCAGGCATGTGTTACGGTGGATTATGGGGAACCGTATTTATCATGGCTTCAGCCAGTATCATATCCACAACCATATTTTTATTAGTTAGAAAATACGGAAGAAAATTTGTATGTGATTTTTGGAATGAAGAAAAAATAGCTAAAATAGAAAAAAATAAATTGCTTCAAAATCCTAAAAAAATAGAAATGATCATGCTGATATTATTTTTAATACCTGGTACGCCAAAGGATTTGTTAGTTTATATGGCAGGATTACTTCCTATCAAACCAATTCGATTTATTGTAATAGCAACATTTGCGAGGTTTCCATCTGTAATTACTTCAACCTTAGCTGGACAAAATTTTGTAGAGGGAGATTGGAAAAAGGGAATTATTTTATATGTTGCCATATTTGTGTTGATTGCCATCGTCATATTTATTTATAATAAATTCGATAAAGATAAAATTACCGCAAAGGCAATTAAGAGTATAAAGTGATCCCGATAGGAGAAGGAAAAGATGAAAGATGTATATATTGTGTTAACACATACAGGAACGATATTATCACAGATTATCAAAAAATATACAAAAGATGAGTTTTCCCATGTTTCGATTGCATTAGATTTAGAATTAAAAGAAATGTATAGCTTTGGACGATTACATCCTTATAATGCTTTTTGGGGAGGATTTGTGCATGAATATATAGATAAGGGTACCTTTAAAAGATTCTACCGAACGAAAACAAAGATCTATTCTTTAGCAGTAACAGACGAACAATATGAGAAAATAAGAAATAGTATCAAGAAAATAGAAAAGGAAAAAGAAAAATATACTTTTAATATCTTAGGTCTTTTTGCTGTAGGATTTCGTAAAAGAATTCAAAAAGAACGTTCTTTTTATTGTGCCGAATTTGTAAAATATATATTAGATCAGGCAAAAATAGATACTAATTTACCAGAAACAGTGAAACCTGAGGATTTTAAGAAAATAGAGGGATTACAAAAAATATATGATGGACTTTTGAGGAAATATTAATTTTACCCAAAAGAAGTTAGGAATGATCCAAAATGAAAAAACAGGTAAAAATTTTGTTAATTACTATCTTACTAATTATAGTATGTATTGTAATAATACTACTGAAAAGTGCCAATAAAGTAGTGGTATGTGTCGATGCAGGTCATGGTGGAGACGATGTAGGAGCAATTTTAGACAAAAGGTATGAAAAAGATGATACCTTAGAAGTAGCAAAATTAGTAAAAAAATATTTGAAAAAGAAAAACATAAAAGTGGTCATGACTCGTGATAAAGATAAAGCAGTAAGCTTGGAAGAAAGATGTAATATCGCCAATAGAAAAAAAGCTGATTTGTTTGTATCCATCCATAGAAATAGTGCAAAGACAGGAAATGGCATAGAAGTATGGTGCAATAGTGGCAAAAGGGAGGAAGATACAAAGCTTGCCAACACGATGATAGAAAAACTACAAAATACTGAAATCCAAAAGAATAGGGGTGTTAAATATGGTACTATAAATGGAGAAAATTCAGATTATTATGTTTTAAAATATACGAATATGCCAAGTTGCCTAATTGAATTGGGATTTATAACGAATGAAAGAGATAATGAATTGTTGGATCGTTACCAAAGTGAATATGCCAAAGCAATCGCAGATGGAATTGTTGAAATAATGGAAGGTAAGAATTATTAATTAAAATTAAGAAAGATAATATTTTTCAACAAATAAGAATTTTTTAAAAAAGGCTATTTTATAAAAAAGAGACTATTAGAAATATTAGTAATAATAAAAATGATATAGACAAAAATAAATCAAAAAATTATTAAATATGTAAAAACAATTGAAGATGAACAAACAAAATTGTTGAAACTTCAAGAACAATATCGTAAAGGGAAAATTTTTGTTATATGATTTAAATAAAGTAACTAAAAGGGGGGAAGTGGTGCCTCTCCCAGAAAACATCAAGGGATAAAATAAGAAGTTTCAATAATATTAAAATTCTCTTAAATTCATTTATTGGCGTTAATATTTATTGTGATTATTAGTATTTTATATTTGCCAATAATAAGTCTAACTCTGATTTTCTGTATGAATCAAATAACTAAAATATTTAGTTTTACCAGAAAGCACATCATCATAAAAACCCTGTTTCCAATCGATAAAATCAATACTTTCTTGAATTTGATTTAATTCTTCTATTAACTTTTTTCTTTTAAGATCTAATAAGACTTTTCTTTCAGGAATAGTAGCCTTACCCATTATACATAAATCAAGATATTGCTTAATTTCTGTTATACTCATACCACATTTTTTTAAACAAGATAAAGATTTAATCCATCCAATATTATTGTCATCAAAAATTCTATAATTGTTTTTATCTCTTTTAACATTAGGAATTAAGCCCTGATTACAGTAAAATTTTAGAGTTTGGTAACTCATTCCTACCTTTTCACAAGTCTCTTTCATGGAATACATGAACATCCCTCCCAAAAAAATTAAAAATTTTATAAAAAACTATTGACCGATAGTTACTATCGGCTTATATAATAACATTATATTATAAAAAAAGCAAGGAGGAATGTAAAAGTGGAATATGTAACTTTAAGTAATGGCGTAAAAATGCCTAAAAATGGCTATGGAGTATATCAAATAGCCAAAGAAGATTGCGAAAGGTGTGTCATAGATGCGATCAAAGTTGGATATAGGCTAATTGACACAGCCCAAAGCTATTTTAATGAGGAAGAAGTTGGAAATGCTATCCAAAAAGCAATAAAGGAAGGACTTGTAAAAAGAAAAGAACTATTTATTACATCAAAAGTATGGATTGACAATTATGGATATGAAAATTGCAAAAATTCTGTATTGGAATCAATGAAAAAATTAAAAGTTGATTATTTAGATTTGATGTTATTACATCAACCATTTAGTGATTACTATGGAGCCTATAAAGCATTAGAAGATTTATATGAAGAAGGAAAAATAAGAGCAATTGGTGTCAGTAATTTTTATCCTGATCGATTAACCGATCTATGCTTATTTGAAAGAAGAATTATACCACATGTAAATCAAGTTGAAACAAATGTATTCAATAGCCAATATGAAGCACAAGAAAATATGGAAAAATATAATGTGCAAATAGAAGCATGGGCACCGTTTGCAGAGGGTAGAAACAATATGTTTTCAAATGAAGTTCTAACGAATATAGGAAAGAAGTATAATAAATCAGTTGCACAAGTTATATTAAGGTGGTTAACCCAAAGAAATGTGGTAGCATTATCAAAATCAACATTAGTAGAAAGAATGGAGGAAAACTTTAATATATTTGATTTTGAATTATCTAAAGAGGATATGGATAAAATAAAAGAACTAGATACCAAGACAAGTTTATTTTTCTCACATTATGATCCCAATATGGTAGCTTGGTTTGATGATATTGTTACAGCAAGAAGAACAAATCATGACCATAAAAAAGATAAAAAGAATTGGTAGAAAGGAAGTAGTTAAGAGATGAATAAAAAATTAGGAATCGGAATTATTTTACTAATTATAGTAATAATTTTAGGGGTTATAGGGTATGTAATATACACCAATAATCAGAATAAAAATAATCAAAATGATACAGGTAATAATGAATTAGAAATAAATAATAGGAAAGCAGAAATTTCAACAGAAACAAATATGGAAAAAGAAAACAAAAGAGTTTTAGTGGTATATTATTCAGCTCAAGGTCATACAAAAGCAGTTGCCGAAAAAATTGCAAATAACTTAAAGGCAGATCTTTTTGAAATTATACCTGAACAAATATATACATCTGAAGATTTAGATTGGACAGATGATAATGCAAGAGTATCAAAAGAACATGATAATGAAAGCTTAAGAAATGTAAAATTAACAAAGACACAAGTAGATAACTTTGAAAATTATGATACGATACTAATAGGCTATCCAATATGGTGGGGAGTGGCAGCATGGCCAGTAAATAGTTTTGTAAAAGCAAATGACTTTAATGGAAAAACAGTGATTCCATTTTGTACTTCTAGCTCATCAGGTTTAGGACAAAGTGGAAAATTGCTTGAACAGGAAGCAAATTCAGGAAATTGGTTAGAAGGTCAGCGTTTTAATTCTAACCCATCTGATTTAGATATTAAAAATTGGACAGGAGAAATATAAAGTTGAAAAAGTAGATTAATTTTAAGGAGGAAAAGGAAAATGGAAAAACAAACAGCAGGTAGAGAAAATTTAGGGAAATTAGCTCCAAAATTTGCAGAACTAAATGATGATGTATTGTTTGGAGAAGTCTGGAGTAGAGAGGACAAATTATCATTAAGAGATAGAAGTATGATAACCATATCAGCTTTAATGGCACAAGGATTATTTCCACAATTAAAATCACACTTTATTATGGGAAAAAAACATGGTGTAACAAAAGAAGAAGCTGTTGAAATAGTTACACAAATTGCATTTTATAGTGGTTGGGCAAAAGCATGGAGTGCTTTTCCTTTAATAAATGAAGTATATAGTGATGAAATAATAGAAGAAATACATGGTGGAGCCTTTGGAATGGGAGAACCAAATGTGAATTTTGCACAATATTTTAGATGTGGTTACAATACCAGCAAATGTAAAACATTGGCATGGAGCTAAAAAAGACAGTTGGTTTAGTCATATTGCAGTAGAAATACCTGGAGAAAATACAAGTAATGAATGGTGCGAACCAGTTACTGATGAAGAATATAATAAGCTTTAAGTAAATATCACAATTTACTGTACCAGTTGCAACTGTTTGTATGAATAGGATTATAAATTAGGAGTGTAGAATATGAAAATAATTGAAGTGAAAGCAACACATTTATTTCTATCAAATAAAGAAATAGGGGATATAAAAAAATATGTGCCACAAGCACGAAATATCCCATTTTATATATGAGATTAGAAAAATAATAAAGGAGGAACTAATAATGGCAACAACGAATGAATATATAGAATATGTATGTGAACAGATTAATGGAATTGGGGAGATAAGATATAAAAAGATGTTTGGAGAATTTATGGTATATGTTAATAACAAACCAGTCATTATCGTTTGTAACAATATACCATTCGTAAAAAAATTAGACTGTATAGAAGAAATGATGAAAGGGGCAGAAACAAGTTTTCCATACAAAGGAGCTAAAGAACATTACATATTAGACATTGACAATATTGAATTTTGTAAGGCTGTTGTAACACAAGTAGAGAAAGTGACACCAATCCCAAAACCAAGAAAAAAGAAAGGAAAATAAAGAGTATTGCTACCTAAAATATTAAAATTCTCTTAAATTCATTTATTCATATGTGTATATGTGATAAGATTACTATAATAAGAATTTAAGAGGAGGGGAATATTTTGCATAGAATTGAAGCTTATACAACATTGGCGTTAATATTTATTGTGATTATTAGTATTTTATATTTGCCAATTTTATTGATTTTAAAGAAAAAAGGAAAAAGTATTATTAGACAATTAAGTTTTATTGGTTTGATTTGTTCTATATTTTTAATCGTATTTGCTACAATTTTATTTGTACCAATTACCTTTCAACCAGAACAATATATTTTAAATTTAACACCTTTTAATTGGATTGGTAATACGGAGGGTTTTCAGCAAGTATTGGTCGAAAAGGTACCCAATATCATGCTGTTTATTCCTTTAGGGTGTTTTATACCAATTGTATTTGCCAGTAAAAGAAGGTTAGATCAAACAGCTTTGATTTCATTTGCTGTAACTTTTAGTGTTGAATTTTTTCAGTTTTTCATAGGGCGTTCTTCTGATATTGATGATGTGATTACCAATCTTTTAGGTGCAGTGATTGGTTATGGTTTTTTTAAAGTTTTTCATGCTCTTTGGCAACAGAAAAAATGGTGGAATCAATTTTTGGGTAATGCTTAAAATATGGTCAGAGAATTAAATCTATCATTGGCAAAAGAATGAAGATTATATTGTAAAAATTATTGACAAGCAGATCTATATAATGTAAAATACAAACGATAGTTCTTTTAAGAGCAAGCTAAATTTATAGGAAGGATAAAACAAATGAATATCCAAAACCACATGATTACAAACCAGTATTAAAAGATGTTTTACAAAATGTTCCAAAGTCAGAAGGTGCAAAATATCCAGAAAAAATATTTGATTTAGTGCCTCCAGGAGGATATTGGAAGGATTTGCCAGATGATGTAGCAAGAGATTATATGAAATCTTGTTATTTTATGGGTGGAGGAAGGACAGGTATAGCAAGACGATTATCTTGGAATGAACCATCACTTACACTTACTTGTTCTCCCATGATGAAACAAACGGATCGATGCCATCCAGATGAAAGTAGACCTTTTACTACGAGAGAATATGCGAGAATACAGTCTTTTCCAGATGATTGGAATTTTGCAGGGAAAATGAGCGATGTGTATAAGCAAATAGGTAATGCTGTTCCAGTAGAATTGGCAAGGAATGTTGGTGAATCTATAATGAAAGCATTGGGAGGAAATGAAAATGTATCATATTGATTTTATATCAAAAGAACATCTAAAAGAGCATATTAAAAATACGATTGCTACATATGACCAAACCTTAAATGGAATTGATTTAAAAAAGTTTAATTCAAATATAATTGATCCAATTAAAAAAGACAGAAAATTATAAAAATTAAAAAATTTTTTATAATTTTCTTGACCTACTAAGGTTAAGATGATATAAAAAATACATAATTTGTTAGGGAGGTAGTTATGGAAAAAGCAAAAGTTTATTTTACAAAAGAGATTACGCCAGAAAACGTTGTTAAGATGTATGAGAAGCTAGGTGTAACATTACCAGGGAAGGTGGCAGTTAAGTTACATTCAGGAGAAAGAGGAAATCAAAACTATTTAAGACCTGAATTTGTCAAACCAATGATTGAGAAAGTTAAGGGAACTGTTGTAGAATGCAATACTGCGTATGACGGAGCAAGAAATACGACAGAAAGACATGAAAAATTAATGGAAGAGCATGGATGGAGCCAATATTTTGATGTTGACATTATGGATGCAGAAGGACCAGACAAAATATTAGAAATACCAAATGGAAAGATAATTCAAAAAGATTATGTAGGAAAAAATATCGATCAATATGATTCTATGTTAGTATTGTCACACTTTAAAGGGCATCCAATGGGAGGATATGGTGGTGCTTTGAAACAGTTATCGATTGGTGTAGCTTCTGGACATGGAAAAAGCTACATTCATTGTATTGGCAAAGAAGATGGAACTTTTGAAGATATGTTTCAAGTTGACCAAAATAAATTTTTGGAAGCAATGGCAGATTCAGCCTCAGCAGTAGCAAAGCATTTTGAAAACAAAATTGCTTATATCAATGTTATGTGTAACATGTCAGTTGATTGTGACTGTTGTGCAAAGGCAGAAGATCCTTGTATTAAAGATATTGGGATTTTAGCTAGTTTAGACCCAATTGCCATTGACCAAGCATGTATTGATTTAGTCTATCGTTCAGAAGATCTAGGAAAAGAACACTTTATCGAAAGAGTAGAAAGCAAAAATGGAATTCATACCATAGAGGCAGCAGCTGAACTTGGTTTTGGAACCAGAGATTACGAATTGATTGTGATAGATGAAGAATAGCATACAGTTAGCTGTTATGCTATCAAAAAATTGAGGAGGAATTTAAAATGATGGAAAAAGTAGAAACCATAAAAAAACAAAGAAGTTTATCAGAAATGCTTTCAAGTAGAAAGGCAAAATATATCATAGGAACGATTTTATTAAGCGGAATTGGAATTGCCTTACCTAGAGTATTCCATGTGTTAGCAGGAAACTCAGCTGGTGCAACCTTTTTACCAATGCACATTGCCGTTTTAATAGCAGCTTTAACATTTGGTGCTATTAGTGGAAGTGTTGTTGCAGGAAGCTCCATTGTATTTAGTTTTTTATTGACAGGTATGCCAAGTTTGGCTAGATTACCATATATGTTAATCGAACTTTTTATCTATGCGATCTTAGTAAGCCTATTAAATAAGAGATTCAATTCTTATGTATCTTTAATAGCAACCATTATTTTAGGAAGAGTTTTGTATGCTGGCGTATTATTTGTTGCCATTCATTGGATGGGATTACCAACTTATGGCATTTCAGTAATAGAGAGTATAAAAGTTGGTTTACCAGGAATTGCCATTCAATTATTATGTGTTCCATTTATTGCCAAAGTCATGAATGAAAGGTTACATTTGAAAAATGACTAATGTAGAAAAGGTAAAGGAAAAATTATATGAAACCAATGCTAGTTTGGTTGTTTTATACGCAAATGGTGAATGTAAAGCCTATTATCAAAATCGAATTAAAGATATCAAGGAAATCTTGCAACAAGATAAGACAGCTTTACAAGGAGCCATTATTGCTGATAAAGTGATTGGAAAAGTAGCTGGTTCTATTTTAGCTGTGGCTGGTGTAAAAGAGATTTATGCAGATGTTATGAGCCAATATGCGATTCCTGTGCTAGAAGAAAATCATATAAAGTATGTGTATAAACATTTGACAGATTATATTCAAAATAATGATAAGACAGGCATGTGTCCAATGGAAAATAAGTATAAAGAGGAAAAGAATCTTCACAAGATTTTTGATGAAATGATAGGAATAGAGGCAAATAGTTAATTCTAATTATTTGCTTTTTTTCATACAAAGTAACACAATATAGGCATAAACATGTTGACTTTTTGTTCATGAAATGATAAAACATAGCAGAATTGGAGGAAAAACAAGAATGAACATACAATTATCAGAACACTTTACCTATCAAAAATTAATAAAATTCACATTACCAACTATCATAATGATGATCTTTACTTCTATTTATGGAGTAGTAGATGGGATTTTTGTATCGAACTGTGTAGGAACAGAAGCATTTGCGGGAGTCAATTTAATCATGCCAGCCTTAATAATTTTAGGATCAATAGGATTTATGATAGGAACCGGAGGAAGTGCTTTAGTTTCAAAAACGATAGGAGAAGGAGATAAGCAAAAAGCAAATGAATATTTTTCCATGTTTATTTATATCATAATTATGACAGGTTTTATTTTTTCTATAATCGGTTTTTGGATGATGAGGCCAATTTCGATTCTACTAGGGGCAGAAGGAGATTTGATTGAAATCTGTGTTACCTATGGAAGAACGATCATGGTTGCTTTAATACCATTTTTATTACAAAACTGTTTTCAAAGTTTTTTAGTAGTAGCTGAAAAGCCGAGAATGGGACTAATCATTTCTATTGTAACAGGTGTCTGTAATATGATATTAGATTTTCTGTTTATCTATGTTTTAAAAATGGGAGTATTCGGAGCAGCAACTGCCACAGGAATTAGTCAAATGGTAGGAGGAATTGTACCACTTGTTTATTTTATGCGTAAAAATAGTACGAATTTAAGGTTTGTGAAAACAAAACTTGAATGGAAACCGATTGTAAAAGCATGTACGAATGGTTCATCTGAAATGGTAACTAATATTTCTATGTCATTGGTTAATATGTTATATAATTTTCAATTGATGAAATATGCAGGCTCAGATGGCGTGGCTGCTTATGGCATTATTATGTATGTTGGTTATATATTTGCGGGAACATATTTGGGCTATTCCATAGGTTCAGCACCAATTATAGGGTATCATTATGGAGCAGGAAATCAAGAAGAATTAAAAAATTTATTGAAAAAAAGTCTAAAATTACTAGGTATTACATCTATTGTTATGACTGTTGCAGCTGAAGTTTTCTCAAAACCATTAGCAAGTATATTCGTGGCTTATGATAGGGAATTACTTGATATGACAACAAATGCTATTAGAATTTTTTCTATTTCTTATCTAATTAGTGGCATCAATATTTTTGCTTCTTCGTTTTTTACAGCTTTGAATAATGGTGTTGTTTCTGCAACGATTTCGTTTTTGAGGACATTGCTTTTTCAAATTGCAATGATAGCGATCTTACCAGCTATTTGGGGATTAAATGGTATATGGTTTGCCGTGGTTTTTGCTGAGATATTAGCATTGTTAGTGAGTGTCTTGTTTTTGCTAAAGGAAAGAAAAAAATATCAGTATGCTTAAATGGTTAGTATTGCAAATGAATTGCCTATATGTTATTATTTTTATGAAATCATTTTTTTAAGGAGAGTGCTTATGAATATATATATAACTTATGAAAAAACATTTTTTACAGAAAGACAAATTAATGAATTAAGCCAATATGGAAAGTTAATATTTTTAGAAAGTTATTTTGATTTAGAAAATGCACCATATTTAGGTGATGATGAAGAAAAAATTTTAATGGCTGATCCAGAATGGTATCATTGGAATTTAAGAAAAGAGCATATAAGCAAAATTAAAAATTTAAAGGAAATTTGTATAAATACAACAGCTTTTGACTGGATTGATTGGCAGTATTGCAAAGATAATGAAATAATAGTAACCCATACTCCTAAATATTCAACGGATTCTGTTGCTGAATATGCTGTATTCTTATTGATGTGTTTAGCAAAGAAATTACCAATTCAAATAAAGACAAATTATAAAATGGCATATAATCATGAAATGTTAAATACAGAAATCAAAAATAAGACAGTGGGTATTATTGGATTAGGAACAATTGGTACAAAAGTTGCAGAACTTTGTAATCATTTAGGAATGAACGTTATGTATTGGAGCAAAAGTCCAAAAGAAAATAAATATAAAAGAGTTGAAATTGATACCATTTTTAAAGAAGCAGACTTTATTATTCCAACATTTGCGACAAATGAAGAAACAAGAAAAATTATTTCAGATGAACGAATTAAAATGATGAATGGTAATAGTTTAATAAATATTATTATCAATCCAATAGAAATTTGTAATCATGATTTACTACTTAAAAAGGCAGAGTGTAACGAAATAAGTTATGCTTTTGAGATATATAATGATAAAACATTAAATGATTATAAAGGGAATGTTATGGCTACAGCACCATATTCATTTTATACGAAAGAATCAATTGATAGATTAGTAGAATTGTGGTGTAATAATGCTATTTCGATATTCAATCATAAATTACAAAATGTGATAGGAAATTAGAAAAAAGCAAGGAGAATTAAGAAAATGACTTATCAAGAAAACAAGATAGTGATTTTTGACTGGGGAGGAGTTGTTGAAAGTCACAGAGAGGGAGAATGCAATTGCGATCAAGTAACAATAAATATAGTAAAAAAATTGAACCCCCAAATAAAAGAAAATGAGATTATCAAAAAGTGGCAAGCATGTCGTTGTGATGAGAATGGAAAAGATATAGGTACTTGTAAAGAAATTTACAGAAATTTGATTATGTGTGGCTTTCATTTGAAATGGGAGAAAGAAAACCAAATCAAAAAGTTTATGAAATGGTACAGAAGGAATGTGACATGCTTCCCAAAAATATTTTGTTTATAGAAGATACAGATAAAAACATTGAAACAGCTAAGAAAATGGGATGGAATACTTGTAAGGCTTATGGATATGAGATAGACAAAATAAAAGAAAGTATTGAATTATTTTTACAAAATGAATGCTTATAAAGATTAAAAACAGAACACTAATTTGAACTATACCCCAATTAGTGGAGTTCAAAAAAGGGGACTTTAAAGAAAACCATAAATCTAATGTGATTTGTGGTTTTCTTTTTCATATTTTTCTTAAATTCTATTGGCGTTAAATATCCTAAACTTTTCTGAATACGATCATTATTGTAATAATATATGTAATCTATAATTTCTTGTATTAATACTTTATCATTAGGGATATTTATAGTTTTATTATATATCAATTGTGATTTTAAAGTAGAGAAAAAACTTTCTGTTGGTGAGTATATAAATCTTTTATTATTGATAAATATACTTTTCTTACACTTCTTTTAAATTTTGAATATCAGTAGGCAATTTATCGTAAGGTGAGCTTGCTGAAAAATTTCTTCCAAGTTTATTTCTGGTATAAACAGTTTTACTAATACCATATCTACGATTTTTAGGTCTAACAACTGATTGTAGTCCATGTTTTCTCATTAATCTTGCTATTCGTTTATGATTATATTCTTATGATATATTCTTTCATACTCGTAAGTCATTCTTTCAGAACCCATTCTATATTTATGTTTTATTTGCAATGTTTTTAAATTATTAACAATTTCCATTTCTTTCTCATTAATATTATCTTTACTTTTCAACCATTTATATAGTACAAATATTAGATATTAAAGGAAACCTATTTCTTCTTAAAGGGAAACTTTTAAGTAAATATGAATCAAAAACATCTGTAATTACAAAAGTAAAAAATTCAAACAACATTTGAGCAACAACTTACATGTTTTGTTTAAATAATTAATGAAAAACATTGACTATATATCGATATTTTGATAAAATATGTATATAATATTAATGGAGGTGTTTATTATGCCAATAATTAGACCAAGTTCTGATTTAAGAAATAATTATAATGAGATTTCTACAATTTGTCATCAAACTAAAAGTCCAGTATATATTACTAAAAATGGTGCAGGAGATTTAGCAGTAATGAGTATTGAATTGTATGAACTTTTAACAGATAAATATATGTTATATAAGGAATTAGAAAAAGGTATCAATTCTTTAGAAAAAGGAGAAAAATATTCCGAAAAAGAAGTATATGAAGAATTAGATAAAATATAGAGGGAAGGTTTATTTGTGGAGAAATACAATATAGAATATTCAAAAGAGTCAAAAGAGGATTTAGTAGGAATAAAGCAATATATTAAATATAATTTGCAAGAACCAGAAATAGCACAAAAACTAATATCAAAAATAAGAAATGAAATAAATGATTTAAAGCATAATCCTAAAATTCATTCAATTATAGATGATGATTTAATAAAGAAACTTGAAATAAGGAAATTGATAGTAGATAATTATATTGTTTTTTACAGAATAAAAAATGATAATATAGAAATAGTTAGGGTTATGTACGGAAGAAGAAATTGGATTAATTTATTGTAAACTTTAACACCATTACAATAAGTTGGCAGATAAGTTAAATGAAGTGAACCCAAATTATTAGACAAAAAATAGTTTAATAAGGAGGGTTCTGTTTTATGGTATGGATAGGTTTTTGAAGATGATAAATTTCCTAATTTTTGCGAAAATATAATTTTTGTAGATTCAGACGACTTTTCAGGAATACAGATAGCTGATTTTTGTGCAGGAGCTATTCATAGAAAATATGAAAAAAGTGATGCTACTTTTTTTAATAAATTGGAGCCAGCAATTAGAAAATATAAAGGAAAAATATATGGACTAGGAATTAAACTTTATAAATAAAAAGTAAACGAAGGAATTGATTAAAATCAATTCAACACACCAATTGAAGTCGGTGTTACTTCGTTTACCCCTATAATCTGTAATTTAATTATATAATCTTTCCTTGTATTTGTCAACAAATAAACAATCAAAAAACAAGACAAAAGACAAGACAAAGAAGCCATGAAACACCTGAAAACACTACAATGTTAAAATCAGTTGACAAAGTTCCAACCCAAATTGATAGAAAGCAACCAAGAAAACAGATATAATTTTAACCAAAGAGAGGGGGAAACAAAATGGACTTAGGAGAAAGATTATTTGAACTAAGAAAATCCAAAAATTTAACACAAGATGAAGTCGCAGAAAAATTAAAAGTAACGAGGCAAACCATTTCCAAATGGGAAACCAATCAAAGTACACCAGATTTTGACAAAATCGTTCCATTGTGCGAATTATTTGAAATTGGAGTAGAAGAATTATTAACTGGTAAAAAGCCAGAAGAAAAGCAAGAGGAACAAGAAAAGCAAGAAAACAGCGAAGAAAAAGAATTAACAAGGCAACAAGTAAAAGAAAAATCAACAAAAGTAGTAAGTAGTTCTATTTTTATTTATATTGCAGCTGTTGCATTTCTTATGATTGCCATTCCAGTGCAACATGCCAATCCAGTAGTAGCCACATCCGTATTTTTATTATTAATTGGTTGGGCAACGGCTAGAATTATTAAAAATTACATGTCAATGCCAAAATTTGAAAAAACAAAAGAAGAAAAGGAACAGGAGAAAATCATTAAGGAAATCAATGGGATCATTGGTTCTATTTGCGTAGCCATTTATTTTATTGTAAGTTTCACAACAATGGCTTGGCACATTACGTGGATTATATTTATCATTAATGGACTAATATGCCAAGTAGTTAAACTAATATTTATGCTAAAGGGGGAAGAAGATGATGAATCATAAAACACCAATTATTTTTTCAATTATCCTATTAGCCGTTATTATATTCTGTTTAGTTATGTTTCTAGTTAGCTATTTAAGTGGAGGTGAAATTGGCATGATGAGTATAGGTACTAAAAATACTAGAGTAATTTATGACAAAGAAATTTCATTAAAAGATATCAAAAAAATAGACATCAAACAAGATACAGGAAATGTTATTTTGAAAGAAACCACAGATGATAAAATCAAAGTAGTTGCTTATGGAGAGGAAGAAGGAGATATCCAAGTAGAGGTAAGTAGTGATCAATTAGCAATTGATTATACCAAACAAAAAAGATTTACATTTTTTAACTTTGGAAGAAGCAAAAAAGATATTATGATCTACCTTCCTTCTAGTTATGCCAATGAAATAAAACTTAAAAATGACTTAGGAAATTGCGAAATCGGAAACTTAGAAAATGCAAGCTTAGATATTGATTGTGATGCGGGAAATGTAGAAATTGATAAAATTAAAAATGCCAAGATTAAATGCGACATAGGAGAGGTAAAAATACAAGAAATAAAAAATCAATGTGACATAACGGTTAATGCTGGAAATGTAGAAATTTCAAAACTTTCTGTTCAAGAAGCTTCTAAAATAAAAGCTGATTTAGGGAATGTAAAAATCAGCGAAACCAATGATATTTATATAGAGGGAAAGGTGGATTTAGGAAAGGCTAATATAAATGGTAGTAATCGAGATTCTAATGTTACCTTGAAGATAGAGTGTGATTGTGGAGATATTGAGGTAGGATAATAAATAAAGAGTAGATGATTGAAATCATCTATTTTTTATGATAAGATACATAAAAAAGGTGATTTTATGGAATTAGATGTAATAAGAAAACAATTAAACTATTATGATAACATTATAAAAAATATGATAACGCTAAGGATGTCGCTTATACCAATTGTAGCTGATATCAAAATAAAAAATAGGTTGCCACTTTTTCAAGCAGAAAGAGAAAATGAAATATATAGGAATATTGAAATATTTGCTGAGAAAAGTGGCGTGGATTGTAATTTGGTAAAAAATATTTATCAATTGATCATGACAGAAGCTTTAAAAAAACAAGAGAAAATCGCAAAACATATAGAACCATCCAAAATAGATAAAAATATTAATGTTTCACAATTAGAACCGATAAGAGAAATGTTTGAAAAATTAGATACTATAATAGAAAAACAGATTCCTGAAATTATGTTAGATATTATGAAAGAATGTGAATTAAAGGGTTTGAATTTAACACAAATGGCAACAGGATATTATGAGAATAAAAGAAATCATTGGTGTTAGAATAGATATATGGACACATTTTATGAGAGGGTGTATAATAAATT
>CANONT010000016.1 GCA_947567695.1 uncultured Clostridium sp. | reverse complement strand
CTCCTTTAACTACTTCCTATTTGCGTAAAAACAGTAGGGCAAATTCTTTATAACTTATTATAAAATATCATAATTAAAACTCCATACTAATAGAGACAAAAATTGCCAAAAAGCTCCGTCCCTCTTGGCAATTTATCATATTATTCAGTTTTTTTATCGTCTTCTGTTTCAGCTGGTTGAGGTTTTACCTCTTCTACCACTTCTTCTTTCACAGTATCTACTGTTTCTTGAACAGCAACCTTTTCTGTTTCAATAGCTGGAGCTTCTTCTGGTGCATTTTCAACTGATGTAGCATCCGTAGTAACTTCTTCTGTTACCTCTGCCACTGGTTCCTCTGCTAAATCTTCTTTGATAACAATTTCTCTATCTTCAATTCTAGCACCTACTTGTTCTTTTGTCTTAGCAGCTTTACCAATTCGATCTCTCAAATAGAATAACCTAGCTCTTCTTGCTTTACCTACTCTTACTAGTTCCACCTTTTCCACTAATGGTGAATGTACCAAGAAAGTCTTTTCAACACCTACACCATAAGAAATCTTTCTAACAGTAAATGTTTGATTCACTCCTCCACCTTGTACTTTAATAATAATTCCTTCAAATACTTGGATTCTTTCCTTATTTCCTTCTTTTATTCTTACGTGTACTTTAACCGTGTTACCAACTTTTAATTCTGGTATCTTGTTTTTTAATTGTTCATGTTCAATAGATTTTATAATATCCATTTTAGAATTCCCTCCTTCTTTTTCTATTGTCAGGGACACACCTTACCTATTGGTCAATCCACTTGGGATAAGGTATTTCCTTCCCCTTATGAATTTGTGTTTACCCTTAAAATAATTTTGTTTAGTTATTTTCTAATAAATCTGGTCTTTTCTTTTTGGTGATTTCCAAAGACCTTTCTTTTCGCCATTTTTCTATATTTTGATGATGACCAGATAACAATATTTCTGGAACTGCTTTTCCATTAAATATCTCAGGTCTGGTATATTGTGGATATTCCAAAAGTCCATTTGAAAAACTCTCTTCTTGAATCGAATCTCGTTTTAGAACTCCTTCCACATATCTGCTGACACTATCGATTAACACCATAGCAGGAATTTCTCCACCAGTTAATACATAGTCGCCAATCGATATTTCTTCCTCTACCATCTCATCTAACACTCTTTGGTCAATCCCTTCATAATGTCCACAAAGTATAATTAAATGGCTTTCTTTGCTTAAATCCTCTATCATTTGCTGATTCAATGTTTTTCCTTGTGGTGACATGTAAATGACTTTTGCTTTATCCTCTTTTACCGATTGATAAGCTTCATAGACCACATCTGGCCTCATAACCATTCCTGCTCCACCACCATATGGAGTATCGTCTACTTTTTTATGTTTGTCTTTTGAAAAATCTCTAATATTGATAAAATTAAGATCTATTAGTTTTTTTTCTGTCGCTTTTCCAATTATGCTTTGCCTTAGTGGTTCAAACATTTCTGGGAAAAGCGTTAAAACATCAAATTTCATTCTTTCCTCCAATTTAATTTTCAAAACAATTGTTATTTGGCTATGCTGTGTAACGAATACAATTTGCTTGAACAGCTTTAGCAAAATGGCAGTTATTTTTCAAACTTCTAAACCAGCAATCAGATGAACCGTAATCTTGCCCTTCTCCAAATCCACATCTTTTAAAACATCTGGAATTCCAGGTAAAAGGACTTGTTTTCCTAATTCATCTTTTACTACATATACATCATTACTTCCCGTATTAAAAATATCATCAACCTTTCCAAGCAACTGTCCCTCATCAGTATAAACCTCTAGTCCTAGCAAATCTACGATATAATATACTCCTTCTTCCAAAGGTTCTTCTTTTTCTCTGTCCACCAATAAATAGCTTTGGCGTAACAAATCCGCTTCTTCAACTGTATTAACACCTTTGAGTTTCATCAATACCATATTCTTATGATATTTTACCTCTTCGATTTCATATTCTTTTCTACTTTTCTTATTTTCAATATATATGGTTTCTAATCTGTCAAATCTGTTAATATCATCTGTAAAAGGTTTCACTTTGACCATTCCCTTAATGCCAAACGTATTTACAATTTGACCTATTTCAAGATACTTTGTCATATTTTATAACTCCCATTATCCAATAAATTCGACAGAAACTTTTTTCTGTTCTTTCATTGCAACAGCTTTCATGACAGTTCTAATAGATTTCGCAAGTCTACCTTGTTTTCCTATAATCCTTCCCATGTCTTCCTCTGCCACTTTCACCTCAAAAACAATCGATTTTTCTCCATCAAGTTCTTTAATTTCAACTGCTTCTTTATTGTCTACTAAGTTTAAAATAATCATCTCTAAAATATCTTTCATATTTTTTTCCTCCACTTCGATGGCGACTTTGTACCTGTCCCAAACTCGCCACAAACTCACCATTATGCTTTTTCGATTAATGCTTTTACTGTGTCTGTTGGTTTTGCACCATTTTTGATCCATTTTTCTACTTTTTCTTTGTCTAATACAACAGTTGCTGGCTCTGTCATTGGGTCATAAGTTCCTAATTGCTCGATTATTTTACCATCTCTTGGACTTCTTGAGTCTGCCACTACGATATGATAAAATGGAGCTTTTTTCTTTCCTTGTCTTTGCAATCTAATTTTTACCATTTTTTTCACCTCCGAATTTTTAGGTGTTTTAGGATTTTCTTAATTTTATGTTTTTACTCCTAAGTGATCATCCTTTGAACTACCTTTTATTTTATATCTATATTTTTATATAAGTTATCCGAAATAACTAGGCAAGCTGTTTATACGCAGTTGAAACGGTTAACTTAAAATTTAAAAACTAATTAAGTGGGATTTTAAGGAATGTCCCTTAATCCTCATTTTCTACATCTTGAAATTTTTTAAGGCATTTTCGTCAATGCCATTGAGTAAATTTTTCATGCCACCTTTACTACTTTTCATTTTCTTCATCATTTTTTGTGTCATTTCAAAGGACTTAATGAATTTATTGATGTCTTGTACTGTTGTTCCACTACCTTTTGCGATACGTTGTCTGCGACTGGCATTTAAAAGTCTTGTATCTTTTTTTTCTTTTTTGGTCATAGAACAAATGATAGCTTCTATTTTTACAAATTCTTTGTCATCTACTTTTAAGTCTTTGATTTGATTCATACCAGGGATCATTTTTAATAAAGAAGAAAAAGATCCCATTTTTTTTACTTGTCTTAGTTGTGCTAAGTAGTCATCTAAATCTAATTCTTTTTTCTTGAATTGTTTTTCTAATTTTTCTGCTTCTTCTAAATCAAATGCTTCTTCTGCTTTTTCTATAACAGATAAGATGTCTCCCATACCTAAAATTCTTTGTGCCATTCTGTCTGGGTGGAACACTTCTATGTCGCTTAATTTTTCTCCTGTAGCAGCAAATTTGATTGGTCTTCCTGTCACTTTTTTTACGGATAATGCTGCACCACCTCTGGTGTCACCATCTAATTTGGTTAATACTACACCATCGATTCCGAAGAGCTTCATTGAATTTTTCTGCTACATTAACCGCATCTTGCCCTGTCATACTATCTACTACTAACATGATTTCATGTGGTTTGATACTACTTTTTAAATTTTTCAATTCGTCCATTAAAGCTTCATCAATGTGTAAACGTCCTGCGGTATCTAGTATAATGACATCATTTAATTTTGATATAGCTGTTGACATAGCTTGCTTTGCAATATGAACTACGTCTTTTGAACTTTCATTGGCAAATACAGGAATGTTTAATTGTTTTCCTACCACTTGTAACTGCTGAATCGCAGCTGGTCGATAGACATCACATGCTACTAATAATGGCTTTTTTCCCTGTTTTCTTAATAAATTAGCAAGTTTTCCCGCTGTTGTTGTTTTACCAGAACCTTGTAATCCTACTAACATAATAACGGTTGGTGGATTTGGCGTAAAATTAATCTTACTTTCCGTTCCTCCGAAGTAATTCCACTAATTCATCTTTTACAATTTTAATTACCTGTTGCCCTGGTGTTAGAGATTTTAAAACATCTTGCCCTACTGCTTTTTCTCCGAATAATACCTATAAAATCTTTTACAATTTTGTAGTTGACATCTGCTTCCAAAAGAGCAAGTTTTACTTCTCTCAACATTTCCTTTAAATCTGATTCTGTTATTCTTGCTTTTCCTCTGATTTTTCTTGTTATTTCTTGTAATCTGGAAGATAATCCTTCAAAAGCCACTATTCATCACATTCCTTCCTAGTTAATCATTCTTTTGTTTTGAAAAAATTGTTACTTCATTCGTGCAAAATAAGCTCAATTCTTAGACTAAACAATTTAACTCTCTCTTAATGCTTTCTAAAATCTGAGCAATTTCTTGATCCGAATCGTTTTTTTGAATTTTGGTTAATTCTGCTAACACTTTCTCGATTCTTTTTTCTTGATTCAACATCCTTTTCATAAACATTAGCTTTTCTTCATATTCAAAAAGCTTTTTTTCCCCCTTTTTCAAAATGTCCCTAACAGCTTGTCTGGTAATCTCATTATTTTCTGCAATTTCTGATAATGACAAGTCGTTGTTATAGTAGTCATCTATGATTTCATACTGTTTTTGGGTTAATAATTTTCCGTAAATTTGATTTAACATGCTGATTTTTACATTGTTTTCCATAGAAACCACCTCTCTTCTTTTTGTAATGCTAATATACTTTACACCATTTTTTTCATTTTGTCAAGAGGAAATGTGCAATGGGGACGTTTCTTTTCGCACATGGGGAAGGACACCCCTTAAAATCACCACTTATTGGGGGGGGGAACCCTTATCTATTTTTATAAACGACGAATGCGACTGAAATAGTTTTAAAAATTCTTAATCAAAAGCCATAAAGGATCCTATTTTAGGGTATTGTTATGGCTTTTGGCTTAGAATTTGTAAACGTTATGCAAGGTAGCCGAGGAATTTATAAAAATAGATAAGGGTTCCCCCAATAAGTGGTGATTTTAGGGGTGTCCCTGCCATGTGCGAAAAGAAACGTCCCCATTGCACATTATCCAAGCTTTGCAAAAATAATGCCTATTATTCCAACTATGGCAACCACAAGTGCTGTTCCACCAACTGTTAATAATATAGTTGCTTTAGGAGATAATCTCTTTTTCTCTACTTTTTTTTCTTCATTTTCCATTTTTTTTAGTTCCTCCTTTGTATCATTAATTGATTAATTTATGCTATCATCATATTACATTTTTTTTATTTTGTCTATATTTTTTTGGCATTTATTTTACATCTTTTAAAACTTTAATTCTAAAAAACGCTATCCCACCCACAATCATTGCTAAAATCATAGCAACTATCATAAAGAAACCATTTCCTGCAAAAGGAATTATTTTATTCGCTATCGTAGAATCTTGGCTACTAGCGTGATAGGTTTGTATATTAATATTTCCGCTATTACCCTTATTGTTAGCACTATTATAATTACTGTTATTATTGCTATTATTGTTATTTTGATTGCTACTACTATTGTTATCGTATTTCATTTCATTACTATCTTTATAAATGTCATTTTCTGTATTTGTTTTTGCTTTTACTGTAACTACACAACTTGCTGTTTTATTTCCATCCTCTGATATAGCTGTTATAGTCACCTTTCCTTCAGAAATTGCAGTTATCACACCTGTTGCTGTCACAGTAGCTATCTTTTCATCTGAAGTTTTCCATTTAAGATTCTTATTGGTTGCATCCGATGGTGAAAAAGTCACAACAAGATTAAACTGATCCCCCTTTTGCACCTCTAAACTTGTTTGATTCAATGCAATTTTTTCTACTGCCTTTTTAGAAACATCTGGCTTCTTTTCACTTTCATCTTCCGAAGCTTTTGTTTGATAAGTCGTAAATGCCTTAATACAAGTACTAGAATTAGCTAAACTATATTGTTTTCCTCCTGAATGAAGCACCGTTTTATTCACATCTTCCCATTGTAGACCATCTTTTGAAATATAACATTCCCCATCTTTCGCAGTCGCTTTGTCAAAAAAGTCGCTTGTACCAGCTAATCCAAAAGTTTTATAATTAACTTCCATCGGTATATAAGCACCCTCTTGATTGGTATATTTTACTTTAATTACAAACTTATCGCCTGTTAATTTGACTGGCTCAGCAAATTTCACTGTATGATATCCCGTTTCTAAGGCCTCTAATGGTTGTGCTACTAACTTAGCTTTTTCTATCTCATCACTATCTGGATTAATAAAAACCTCAACTCCTGATGTACTAGCTATATATAGTCCTACTTCCTGTATGTATTCCTCTTGATTTGTTACTTTTTCTCTTGTGTACTTATTAGCCACATAAGCGGTTTGTCCTCCTAGTGGAATTCCTGTGTTCATTCCTAATTCATCATATTGATAAATTTTATCATAATCTTTTTCTTGATTTTTATATTCTTCTATCTGCTTAATTCCCATTAAACATTCTTCAATACACGCATCTTCATAAGAAATGTACATGTAGCCACCATCGCCCCATTGCGTTCCATAAGAATTGAGTGCAATATAGGCACCTTTTTCGGATGGCTTTACATCTGTTTTAAACTTATCTATACTATAATTATCATCCCAACCTACAATAGAAACCACATGATTTGGTTGTTGCCTATTCTGGTAATTATTGTAATTGTAAGCAGCTGTGCTTGTTTTATAATAATTTGCTTCATCCATATACATATCAGCTGACACAGCCCCATAAGTCTTAATATGTTGCTTTACAAGTTCCCTAGTTGCTTTCACTTCTTCTGCTATATACGACTTTGTACAACTGCTATCACTAAAATATTGTATTTTACCGTTATCCATCTTCTTATAAATACTTGGAAATTCTGTCACTTCTTTTATCCTTGCTGCAATTGTTTTATCTAAACTTCCAACACTTGCTATATCCTTATATTTAGTTGTATCACTATATACACTTGCAAACGGCATTTGGCTTTCTTCTACTGGACCATGTCCACTCAAACTATATGCTGTTGATAATCTTGGGCCTGCACCACTTCCCAAAGTCCTATTAAACATTTGCGTTGTTACATATTCAATATGCATTGGTGAATATTCCTTTGATGCTTTATTTTGTTGTTTAGCAATACTGGTTTCTAAGATACTAGAAAAAGAAAATGCCCAACAAGCACTTGACCCCTTTTGGTTTTTTATACGAATATTTGCTATATGATCCTTTAAATGATAAGAACTCTCAAGTGCTGTTTCTTCACTTAAAAGAGCATTGTAAGTAGAACGTTTAACAGCATCTTTTAAATCTGTACTGGTTTGTATCTCATTCACATTGGAATCAATTGTTAGCTCGGTAGCATGAACTTGTGAAAAACAACACCAAAATAATATCATTAGAATAATTGCTATCTTTTTTACTTTTTTCATCTAACTTTCTCCTTTTGCTTACATTTTATCACATTTACTATCTCTTTTCTCCTTTGTCACAAAAAAATAATATTTTTGTAATAAATGTGCAATGGGGACGTTTCCTTTTGAACATGATAGGGGCTATTGAGCATTCCTAAAATCACCACACCTTGGAGAGCCTTTTTTGGGGAAACCCCTTACTTATTTTTATAAATTCCTCGGCTACCTTACATAACGTTTACAAATTCTAAGTCAAAAGCCATAACAATACCCGAAAACAGGACCCTTTATGGCTTTTGATTAAGAATTTGTTAAACTATTTCAGTCGCATTCGTCGTTTATAAAAATAGGTAAGGATTACCCCCCAGAGGCTCTCCAATAAGTGGTGGTTTTAGGAACACCCATAGGCCCCTGTCATGTTCAAAAGGAAACGTCCCCATTGCACATCGCATTATTCTTTTCGCAATTCTGCTCCCAATTGTTTCTCTAACTCAGAAACAATTGTCTCCATTATGCCATTAATTTCTTCATCACTTAATGTTTTACCCTTATCTCTAAAAATCAAAGAATATGCTACACTTTTCTTATTTTCTCCTAATTTTTCACTTCTGTAAATATCAAATAATTGTATACGTTCCAACAATTTTTTAGCTTTTTTTGTCACAATTTTTTCAATTTGACCTACTTCTACTTCTTCGTTTACGATTACAGCAATATCTCTTTCTACAGCTGGGAACTTTGGCACTTCTGTATATTTTCTATTGGCTTTTGCATATTTTACTAATTTAGTGACATTCACTTCTGCTAAATAAGCTCTTTTAGTAATCATATAATTGTCTAACACCTCTGGATGAACTTCTCCTAAAGTAGCAATTACGTCCATTCCTACTTTTACATTTGCACATCTTCCTGGGTGATAAGAAGCATTTTCTGTTTCCTTTTCTACTTCGTAATGATTGACTGAAATAGCTTCTAATATATTTTCTACCATTCCTTTTAAGGTATAGAAATCCACATCTTCTCCATACATACCAACCGTCAAAATCTCTTCTTGTAGTGGTACTTCTCCCTTTTGTACTTCTTGTTTTACATCTTTATAACTTCTTGATAAATCAAATAATTTCACATTTTGATTTTTCTTATTGGCATTGGTTGCCAATATTTGCATCGTACTTGGAATGGTAGTCGGTCTCATCAATTTGTATTCATCACTTAAAGGATTTTGTATGGTAATGGCATACTTTCTAATTTCCTCACTAATATTAGATAATTCTAAATCTTTTTCGCTCACAAATCCATAGGTATAAATTTCTGAAAATCCGCTGTTGACAAGTACTTCTTTTACCTTTTTTTGCATGTTTTGCTCTTTGTTTCTAATTCCTAAGGTAGTATCTGCTTTAATTAGTGTAGTATCTAATTTGTCATAGCCATAAAAACGTCCGATTTCTTCAGCAAGATCAGCTACAAATTCCAAATCCATTCTGAAATATGGTGCAATTGCCATATCGTTTTCCACTTTAATATCTAATTTATCAAATATCTCTATCATTTCTTGTTTCGACAAATTCGTACCTAATAGACTATTTATCTTAGTGACATCAAATGGAATCTGATTGATTTTTTGCTTGGTTGGATAAACATCTATTTTTCCCTCTACTGCTTCTCCAGCTCCTAATATCTCCACTAATTCGACAGCTCGATTCGCAGCTCTTAAAGCATTTTCAGCTGACAATCCCTTTTCAAAACGAGAAGAGCTCTCGGTTCTTAATCCTACTTTTTTGGCAGTTTTTCTAACACTTCCTCCATAAAATACAGCAGATTCAAATACCACTGTTTTGGTATCTGCCTCTATTTCTGAATTTAATCCTCCCATAACACCTGCAATGGCTACTGCTTTTTGCTCATCTGCTATGACTAAATTTTCTTCGTCTAATTGTCTTTCTTGCTCATCTAATGTAGTAATTTTTTCTCCCTTTTTGGCACGTCTTACCGTGATATGTTTTCCTTCAATGGAATTGATATCAAAAGCATGCATTGGTTGCCCCATTTCTAACATAACATAGTTAGTAATATCTACAATATTATTGATACTTCTAACACCACAAGCTTTTAGTCTTCTTACCATCCATTCTGGTGATGGTGCAATTTTTACATTTTTGACCATTCTAGCCACATAACGATAACATAGGTCTGGTGCTTCGATATCCACTTTTAGTCCTTCTAACTCCTGCTTGGTTTCTACTTGCCTTTCATCGATGTTTTTTCTTGGATTTTTAAAAGATTTGTTTAAAGATGCTGCTGTCTCTCTTCCTAATCCTTCGATAGATAAACAATCAGGTCTGTTAGAAGTAATTTCAAAATCAATGATGTCTTCTTTTAAGTTAAGCACTTCAACAACATCTTTTCCTAACTCTTTTTCTAATTTTTTATCTAATATCATAATACCATGTTCAATTTGTTCTGGATAGTCTGCTATCGCAAGATTCAATTCTCCCACAGAACACATCATACCACAAGATTCTACGCCTCTTAACTTTCCTTTTTTGATTTTTACCCCACCTGGTAATTCTGAACCTTCTTTTGCGATTGGCACAATGTCTCCTTCTTTTATGTTGTTAGCACCTGTCACAATTTGCAATTTTTCGGTTCCTACATCTACTTTTGTTACCACCAATTTGTCAGCATCTGGGTGTTTTTCAATTTCTAAAATTTTTCCAACTACTACATTTTTAATATCATTTCCTAATTGGTCAATTGTCTCTACTTTAGATCCTGTCATTGTTAGAATATCTCCTAATGCCACGCTATCTACATCAATATCACTATATTCTTTTAACCATTCAACACTTGCTTTCATAAACTCTTCTCCTTTTTCATTTAGATTGGGGAACGTTCCCTAAAATCCTTCTTTGCGGGATTTAGGGACGCTTCTTACCTTCCTTTTTTAATTCCAATCATGATTTTTTCCTCCGTCCCCAAAATCATGTTAAAATTGTTTTAAAAATCTAACGTCATTTTCAAATAATAGTCTCATATCTTCAATTCCAAACTTTGCCATGGCTATTCTTTCTACCCCAAAACCAAAGGCAAATCCAGAATATTCCTCTGGGTCAATGCCACAATTTTTTAATACATTTGGATGTACCATTCCACAACCTAATAACTCGATCCAACCTTCTCCTTTGCAGACTCTACATCCTTTTCCTCCACAGACAAAGCAGGAAACATCTGCCTCAGCACTTGGCTCTGTAAATGGAAAATGATGTGGTCGGAATCGAATTTTTGTCTTTTCTCCCAAACACTTTTTAGCAAACATCTCTAAAGTTCCCTTTAAATCTGTCATGGCTATATTTTTATCAACTACTAATCCTTCTATTTGGTGAAACACTGGCGAATGAGTCGCATCTACACTATCGGAACGGTACACAGCTCCTGGGCAAATAATTTTAATTGGTGGTTTCTGGTTTTCCATGACTCTCGCTTGTACAGGAGAAGTTTGACTTCTTAAAACAATATCTTCTGTAATATAAAAGGTATCTTGCAAGTCTCTTGCTGGGTGGTCTGGTGGTGTATTTAATTTGTCAAAATTATAAATTGCCTTTTCTACTTCTGGTCCATCTGCTATTTTATAACCCATTCCTAAAAATATCTCTTCTACTTCTTCTATAATTTGTGTAATCGGATGCAAGGATCCCAAATTCACTTTTTTACTTGGCTCGGTAACATCTATATTTTCTGTTTCTAGTTTTTTGGCTAATTCTTTTCTTTTGAATTCCTTTTCCTTTTCTTTCATTAATTCTTCTAATTCATCTCTTACTTGGTTCACCAAACTCCCAATTACTGGTCTTTCCTCTGGTGCTAGTTGCCCCATTCCTCTTAATACAACGGTTAGTTGTCCTTTTTTTCCTAAGTATTTTACTTTTAACTCATTTAGTTCCCTTTGCTCTTTACAATTACTAATTTCTTTGATTGAGTTTTCCTTGATTTTTGCAATTTCTTTTTCCATGCTATTTCCTTCCTCTCCTCTAATTTGTTTTATGGCTGTATTTTCTAACCTATTCTAATAAGGTCGATACGTTCCAGTTGATTTATACTGTCCATAACGCTTTTCCCCATAGTACTTTTCTAATCTGCTTTTGTTGTCGTTTTCCAACCATAGTGTGTTTTTGAATTTCTTCCAAAATTTTATGGTGATTTTACGAAAGAAATTATTTTTATTTTCAAATTGAAATGTAATAACATAAACTCCAAAATCATTTAATTTTACATCTACTTTTACTTTTTTATTGGAAAATTCTTTCTTGGTTTCTTCTATACTTTTCAGTATTTCTTCATTACTATAAATTCTGGAATCTAAATAATATTCTAAATTTTTATTTTGATACATTTCCACACATCCTTTTCATGGTATCTCAAAATACAACAAAAACCACCCCATCCAATTTTTCTAGGACGAAATGGTTATCATTCGTGGTACCACCTAAATTTATTAGTATTATTATGTCAAAGTTATCTACTGCTTTTTCTTTTCTACTAATCTCGTTTTCGTTTTAACGGTTCGACCGCTTTTTCTTACTAGCATTTTCTTCTATTCTACTAGAATTATGTTTTGGGAAAAAGACCTAAAAAGTGAAATTTCAATATATTTCATAGAAATGGCTTTCAGCCTTGACCATTTTCTCTTTTTGCTATGTTTTTCCTATATTTACTTTGCTTTTTCATCGGCTTTGCTTATTAACTGATAAATATTCTAACATGTTTTCTAATGTTTTACAAGTAGTTTTTTTAATTTTTTGTTCATCCTCAAAGTTTTTATATCTAAAACTTGTATATTTTAAAATTTGTGTTATACTATTAAAGAAATACATAAAAAGGAGAATTATTAAAATGAAAAACAAAATTTTTATAGGAATATTTCTAATGATTATATTAATCGCCAATCTATCTTTTGCCTCTTATAATACAGTTACAATGCAAGTGGTAGAAGAACCAATTTGTACCATATCATTAGGTGAAAACTCAAAATTTGAAAAAAAGCTAATCAGCAAAGACTTAGCCAATAAAGAAGTAACCTTACAATTACAAGTCACCAATGATGAAGAAGTAGAAAAACCAACTGGAGAAATCATGTTAGTATTAGACAACTCTGACAGTATGTTAAATACTATTTCAGGCAATACCACAAGAAAAGACTTAATCTTTAAATCTGCTAAAACTTTAGTTTCTAGTCTTTTAAAAGATAACACAAAATTAAAAATAGGTATTGTCAAATTTTCAACCGTAGATATAAACAATGAAGCCACAGCAAAAGATGCCTCTATTGTTTCAGCACTAACCAATGATGCAACTGCTTTGAATAATGCCATCTCGACGATAGAAACCAATGGTCCTAGAACTAACCTACAATCTGGTCTTTTATTAGCAAGTCAACAATTTACAAAAACAGATAATAACAAATATATGATTGTTTTAACAGATGGTGTACCTAATGTTGCCATAGATTCTAATAACCCTTATTATTCTGATGATGTCATCAGTAAAACCAAGCAACAATTACAAACATTAAGCAAACAAGGAATTAAAATAACAACCATGTTAACAGGAATTGATAATGAAAGCACTGTCCCAACAGGTGTCAGTAAAAATTTTGGTCAAATCATAAAAGAAGTATTTGGTACTCAGAGCTCTCCCACAGCTGGTAATTTCTATTATGTAACAGATACTGAAATAGAAAAAACCATTACCAATGATATTTATAAATCCTTAGTACCTACTCAAAAATCGCTAAAAGATATTACCATTGTAGATTATTTCCCAGCAGAAATTGTAAAAAATTTTGATTTTTCTTACGTATCCAAAGCTAATATTGGAACCATTTCTGCCAAAATAGACACTACAAACAACTCCATTACTTGGACAATACCAGAATTAGCAAGTGGCCAAACTGCAACAGTACAATACAAATTAAAATTAAAAGAGAATTTTGACAGTTCCATTATTAATAAGGTTTTAAATACCAATCAAAAAGTAGATATTGATTATACGGATTTAGATGGAAAAAAGCAAACCAAAACTTCTAATATTTCACCAAAACTCAAACTAACTGAACCAGTTGCTACACCTAAAGCTCCCACTACTACTGCTCCTGTTGCTTTACCAAAAGCTGGCAGTATTACCTTAATTGGTTTTGGTATTGCCATTGTTGGATTCTTTATCTATACTATCATCAAATTAGTTATTTTTCATAAAAAAACAAAATAAGATATCATTACTAAATAATAAATAAAGCAAGGCTAAGATTTTCTTGAAATTTGCATAAAAGAAAATCTTAGCCTTTTTTTAATCTCGAATATAAAACCAGTTGCTACACATTAAGAGGAAGGATTTAGTTCTGACTCAATCTTTAAAAGTCGATTATATTTTGCCACTCTATCAATTCTACAAGGTGCACCTGTTTTTATTTGTCCGCCATTTACACCAACTGCTATATCTGCAATCGTGGTATCATCTGTTTCTCCTGAACGATGAGAAATCACAGTTTTATAGCCATTACTTTTTGCCATATAAATCGTGTCTAACGTTTCCGTTAATGTTCCAATTTGATTTGGTTTAATTAAAATAGCATTTGCAACATTTTTTTCAATGCCATTTCTCAAACGTTTTGGATTGGTTACAAATAAATCATCTCCTACTAATTGTACTTTGTCCCCTAACTGACTTGTTAGTTCTTTCCAACTTTCCCAGTCTTCCTCTGCCAATCCATCTTCTACTGACACAATTGGATATTTTTCACATAAATTCACAACATATTGAATCATTTCTTGTTTCGTTTTTAATTGCTTTGTTTTCCAAAAATAATAGCCATCTTTTCCAATCTTTTGTGCTTCGTCATACATTTCTGTACTAGCAATATCCAAAGCTAACACCATATCTTTTCCTGGTTCATATCCCGCTTTTTTAATTGCCTCTATAATTAAATCCAAAGCTTGTTCCTCATTTTCCAAATTAGGTGCAAATCCCCCTTCATCTCCAACACCTACTGCATATCCTTTTTCTTTTAAAACTTTTTTCAAAGTATGGTATACTTCTACTCCTCTTTTTAATCTCTCTTGAAAAGTTATTTCTCCAATTGGCATAATCATAAATTCTTGAATACTAATATTGTTTTCAGAGTGTTTTCCACCATTTAAAATGTTCATCATAGGAACTGGCAAATCTTTTGCTTGGATTCCCCCTATATATTGGTATAATTCCATACTTAGAGACTCTGCTGCTGCCTTTGCAATAGCTAATGATACGCCTAGTAAACTATTGGCACCTAAATTTGATTTATTGGGGGTATCATCTAATTTTACTAATTCTCGGTCGATTTTTCTTTGTTCATATACATTCATACCAATTATTTTTTTAGCTATTTTTTTATTGACATTTTCTACTGCTTTTTGAACACCCTTTCCAAAATATCTACTTTTATCTCCATCTCGTAACTCAACTGCTTCAAAACTTCCTGTTGAGGCTCCTGATGGCACAGAGGCTATTCCTCGAAATCCTCCTTCTGTTGTAACTTCTACTTGAATCGTTGGATTTCCTCTGGAGTCTAAAATTTCTAAAGCTTGCACATCTACAATTTCTAAAAAATCTTTCACTTTTCACAACATTCCTTTCTTACTTTTCTCTTTCCTATTTTATCCATTTTTTTCTAGTTTATGCATGAGACCTGTCCCTATTTCTCACAAAAAAAGAGTGCCAGCACTGACACTCACTCCGCAATTAAAGCTACTCAAGAAGCTTTTTTATTTCTCAATTCATTGGCATACTGCAAACTGACCTCATTAACTTCACCAGAAGAAATCCTAGCAATTTCTTCAATTACTTCTTTTTCTTGCAATAATCTAATTTGTGTTTTGGTTCGATCTTGCTCAACCTCTTTGCTAATAAAATAATTAAAATCTGCCATAGCTGCAATATTGGGTAAATGTGAAATACACATAACTTGATGGTTATTTGCAATTCTTTTTAATTTATGAGCTACTGAATTGGCTGCCTTTCCACTAATTCCTGTATCAATTTCATCAAATACAAGTACTGGCATTTGGTCAGTATCAGCCAATACCTTTTTGATCGCAAGCATCGTTCTCGACATTTCTCCACCTGATGCTATCTTAGATAATTCTTTTGCTTCTTCTCCTCTATTCGTTGTAATATAAAAAGTAACATGATCTTTTCCTGTTTTTATATATTCCCTTTCTAAATAAGTCACTTTAACATATATACTAGCATTTTTCATTTCTAGTTCTTTTAATTCTTGATTGATTTTTTCGCTTAATGTTTCTGCCTTTTTTGTCCTTATTTCATGCATGTCGTCTGCTAACACCTTCATTTTCTCTTCTATCTCTTTTAGCTGTTTCCTTAACTTTTCATTATATTCTTCTAAATTTTCTATGTGATTCACTTCTTCTTTGATGTTTTCCTTGTATTTTAGTATCTCTTCTATGGAATTTCCGTATTTTCTTTTTAGTGCATAAATCAAATCTAATCTTTCCTCTATGAAATCTCTTTCTTCTTCATTAAAATCCATATCACTTTTATAACTATTGACATCTCTAGCTAATTCTTGTAATTCATAATATATGTTTTTTAATTCACTCGAAGCTTTTTCGTATTTGCCATCCATTTGTTCAATTTTTTCTAAGGCACGTATTGCCATACTAATGCTATCAATCCCATTCTCTGAAATTAAGGTATCTGCCTCTTGCAAATTTTCTGTTATTTTTTCTGCATTTAACATTATTTTTCTTTTTTCTTCTAATTCGCTTTCTTCCTTTGCTTTTAGATTAGCTTCTTCAATTTCTTTGATTTGATATTGTAACAAATCTAATTTTCTTTGTCTTTCTTTTTCATCGCCAAAATTATTTTTCAATTCTTGTTTGATTTCACAGTATTTGTCGTATAATTCAATGTATTTTTGTTTTTTTGCTAAAATTTGCTCACCAATAAAGCCGTCTAAATAGCTTAAATGCATTTTATTTTCTAATAAATTTTGATTATCATTTTGCCCATGTATTTCAATAAATTCTCTCATAAATTCTTTTAATTCATTTACTGTTACCATTCTTCCATTGATTTTGCACATGTTTTTTCCGCTTAGGTTAATTTCTCTGGAAACGATAATATTACCATCAATGGCATTTTCATTTTCTGGTTCGTACATGCATAGTTCTACAAAAGATTGATTTTCTCCTTTTCGTATCATTTCTTTTGAAAATCTTCCTCCTGATATAATTTGTAAAGAGTCTATAATCAGTGTTTTTCCTGCTCCTGTTTCTCCTGTTAGTACGTTTAATCCTTCGTTAAAGTCTATTGTTATATCTTCTATAATTCCTATATTTTTTATATGTAGTGTTGTTATCATATGATTACCTCCTAAAAAAATGTTCGCCTTTATTGTATCTCCAATTTTAAAAATTGTCAATACTTTTACGAACATTTTTTCATTTTATTTTAAACAAATTCCTCCCACACTAAATTAGCCAAATCAAGCCCTTTGGTAGTCAAGCGAATCCAATCGCCATCTACCTCTAGTAACTGTTTTTCCACCAACTTTTCAATCTCTTCTCGAAACAAAAAAATAGGATTGTCTACAAACTTTTCTTTAAACTTTTGAATACTCACTCCCTCTATCTTTCTTAGACCCAATAACATATACTCTTTTTTTTGAACCTCTAAACTTTGCCTTTCTTGAACTGTCTTGTCCTTAAAATTCCAATCTCCCGTTTCTGTAAAAGAAGCATTTGAATAACGTACACCATTCAAATAGGAATGTGCTGCTACGCCCAACCCTATATACTCCTTTTGTTCCCAACAATTGGTATTATGTTTGGACTCTTTTCCTTCTTTGGCAAAATTAGAAATCTCATAATGCTTATAGCCATTTAATTCTAATGTATTTTTCACATACCAATACATCTGTCTTTCTAGTTCTTCATCTGGCAGTTGTAATTCTCCTGTGGCAATCAATTGATCCATTTTTGTATTCTCTTCTACTATTAGCGAATACACACTCACATGATTTGGATTTAACTTTTTAATTTCCTCTAATGTCTTCTTAATATCCTGAATAGTCTGATTTGGCAATCCAATCATGATATCGATATTAATATTTTCAAATCCAGTTTCTTGTACCAATTGATAAGCTTCCAAAAACGCTTGATAATTGTGAATTCTCCCTATCTCTTTTAATAAATTATCATTCGTACTTTGCAAGCCAATACTAATTCGATTTACACCTGATTTTTTATATTGTTCCAGCTTCTGTTTCGTAATCGTTCCTGGATTAATTTCTATGGTAATTTCTATTTCTTCAAATTTCGTTGGATTGTTAGCTAATTTTATTTTGAGTTCTTCCAACAATCGTTTGATGTATTTCTCGTCAATCAAAGAAGGCGTTCCGCCCCCTATATAAATAGTAGTCACATGATAACCACTTAGATCATATTGTTCCATTTCTTTACTTACTTCTTGTATATAGCTTTCCACTTGATCACATTGATCGGCATAAGATACAAAATCACAATAAAAACATTTCCTCTTACAAAATGGTATATGAATATAAATCCCCAATTCATTTTTCATCTGCTATCTCCCTAATTTTCTTTAATCGATAATTGACTCCTGATTTACCAATTGGTTCTTTTAATAATTGTCCCAGATCCACTAATGACATATCTGGATTTTCTAATCGCAAAACTGCTATTTCTTTTAAAGGATCGTCTAGTTTTTGAAATTCCCCTGTTTCTTGTAACTTTTTAATCGCTGCAATTTGCTGAATCGAAGCATTGATGGTCTTATTTAAGTTAGCTGTTTCGCAATTTACTAATCGATTAACTTTTCCTCTCATTTCTTTTTGAATTCGGATGTCTTCAAATTGCATAACTGCTTTTCCTGCTCCTATTAGGGCTAAAAACTTTGAAATTTCTTCTCCTTCCTTGATATAGATAGAAGATTGAAATGTTTTTACATGAATGTCCAATTTCTGTAATATTTTTACTAATGCTTCTAAATTGTGTTGATTACTCAAATCTACTTCCAAATGATATTCTTTTTCTGGATTATTAATGGAACCAGATCCCATAAAAATACCTCGAATCATTGCTTTGCTGTTTTCCTCCTTGCAATCTGCCTCTGCTATTAGATAGATCTGTTGATCCTGGATTTGAACACATGTAACATCTTTTATTTTGATTGTAATAACAAATACTTTTCCAGTTACATCTATTTTATGGTTGATATCCAAATTTGATAAAAGCTTAGAAAATCGGTTAATATTGTAGTCACTTTCTGTTGAAAATCTAATTTCTTTGCTGTTTACTATACTCGTATTTCCCGATATCAAATAGCCAATTAATTCATTTTTTACCATCTCTTTATTCGATAAATTACTATTTTTATTTAATTCTTGCTTAATATCAGAAGAAAATGACATCTTCCCTCTCCTTTTTCTTTTTTTATTTTAAAGTTTATGATAGTCTTGTCACAACAATCCTATCATTTCCATACAAATCTTTCTTACCATAAGTACTCTTATATTTTTCTTCCTTGTCGATCAAATGCATCACATCATCTTTTTGATCATAGCCAATCTCTAGGCACAAATATCCGCCATACTTTAAAAATTCATCTGCTTGATGAATAATTTTACGATAAAAATCCAAGCCATCCCAGCCTCCATCTAAAGCAATAATTGGTTCTTTTTGCACTTCTTGTGCCAGATTTCTAACAATTTCTCTTTTAATGTAAGGTGGATTGGAAACAATGATATCATACTTTTCCTGCGGTATTTCTTCCCACAAATTCGATGGAAGGAAAACGATTTGTTTTTCTACATTATTATTTCTAGCATTTCTTTCAGCAATGGTTAGGGCTTCTTCACTTATGTCTATTGCCGTAATTTGACTATTGTCTATGTATTTGGCAAGTGAAACTGCTATGGCTCCGCTTCCTGTACATAAGTCTAAAATTTTTTTCGCGTTGATTTTTCTAGCAATTTCAATGACCTCTTCTACTAAAACTTCTGTATCCGGTCGTGGTATTAATACATTTTCATTCACATAAAAGTTCATTTTCATAAATTCTTGTTGGTGTGTAATATGTTGCAAAGGTATTCCTTTGACTAATTGATCTATGGCTTTAAAATATCTTTCCTCTTGTTCTAAGGTTAGCTTTTTTTCGTCATATACCATGATATATTGCCTATTTTTCTTTAATATATATTGTAATAATAGTCTGGCTTTTAATTTAGGACTATCTATGTTTTTAGTTTTTAATTGAATCATTGCTTTTCCAATTGCTTCTTGAATTGTCATACTCACACCTTCTTTCCTTTTATCTATTTTCAAAAACCTCAATTCTTTTTTGATATCCTTTCACAAGCAATTCAATTCCCTCATTTGATAACTTGGTGTACTCTTGATATTTCTTTAATAAATCTTGATACTCTCTATCTAATGTCTTCATCTTTGCTATCTGCTCTTCACTTATTTTTATAGTAAAGAACTTTTCTAAACTTTTGCTTGGAATCAATTCCGTTGTAAAGCATTTTATTTCTCCCTCAGAAAAATCCCAGTAATTCCTAGTAACATTTGTATTCATACTTCTTCCTGTATCAAATATAGGGCAAATCCTTTTCCATTCCAAGGTTTGTACATCTCTTACTACCCCAAAATTACTCAAATGTCTATCTTCATTTAATAAAATATAATCCAACATAAACATCTTTTGTAAGTATTCTTCTGCCTTTGGTACATGATGTTGTTTTAATATTTTTAAATATAAATAATAATCCTCTGGTGTTTTGGTAACTTCTTTTGATCTCTCGGTTAATATACTATGTGCTGGTATAATTTCCTCATCTTTGTTAATAGCACTCTTACACACACTTACTAATGTATCTTGCCTTTTACTATGAACAACATCTAATGTATATTCTACATGTGGCAATTCTAATATATCACATATTCTACTTGCTAACACTTCATTAATTGGTTCAAAATTATGAACGGTACCTGCCCCTTTATATAAATAATTTTCTCCTTCTTTTTTAATCCATACTTTTTTTAACTGACCGTTGGTTGTGTTATTAGGAGTCTTGTACGAAGCATCCTTGTTTCTTTGTTTTAATGATTTCCCTGCTCCGCTTCCAAAAGTACCATCTGCAAAACTGATACTATCATAATTTTTATCAAAATAATTGATTTCTTTCCATTCTACCTGTCCTTCTTCTGGTTTAAACCAGTATTGGTCAGATACGGATAAGGCATAATTTTTGTTGATTAATTCTTTTACATGATTCACACCAAAAATCTCCAATAATTCTTTGGCATTGTCTCTATATACTGGTATTCCCCTATCATTAAACCAATTGTTTAATTCTATGACTCTTTTTTCTTCTGCTATATTTTTTATATTGAGTGGTGCATAGTCTAAATGATCTATTTCATCTATTTTTGTTATAACGTTTAAGTCTTGGTCAAATTCAAATTTTAGTACTTCTCTATTTTGATTCATTAAAATGTATTTTTCTACCATAGATTTCCTCTCTTTCTTCTATGTTGTGATTATATCATACACTACTGTCATTTACAATGAGTTAATATTTTTAAGTTTCAGTTTGTTTAAGTTTAAACTTATTCTGCATTTTTGGAAATATGAGTTGAAAATATTGATGCTATGGAATTTCTATATCATATTTCTTTAGATGCAGGAATTAGATTAGCTAAAAAATATGGTGCAGATGAAAACATTGTGAAAATTGGTATATCATTAATGGATTGTAAACTTCCTGAAGCTTCCCTTTTAGGAACACCAGAACAACATAATCAATGTCATCTAATGCAACAAAGGGAATTGAATTTTAAGTTGAATGAAAAACATAATATTCTTTCTTTAGATTTCGCAAAAGAAGAATTAGAACCTTATTACGAATTTTTTCAAAAGGCAATCAATAAAGCAAAATCAAAAAACAATACTTCTGCTTAGTAGTATTGTCTTTTGATTTTCAGTATAATCTTTTTGAAAATTTTATTCTGCTATAAATTGTTTTGTAGCTTCAAAAACTTCATTTATTGATTTATTACCATCAATAACATAATCAGCACTTTTAATTAATCTATCTATTCCAACCTCATCTTTTAATCTTTCTTTAATTTTATTTTCTTTTTTAGCTTGTTCTATTGTAATCGATAATCTTTTAGCTATTCTTTCATAACGAATATTATTATCTGTTTCCAAATACATCATCTTACAATTATAATTTTCTTTCAGTACTCTTACCACATCATCTATATAAAGTCCATCAACAATAACAACATCACTGTTACTTAATTGTTCATTAATTATATTTAAAATATGCCCGAGATATTTTCGTTTTAAATTCATTTAAACCCATTGCTAAATGACATTCTCTAATACGGTTATAACCATTTGCATTAGCGAATTTCTTTCCCATGCTAGCAAAACTAAGAAGTGGATAATTAAAATATTCTTGTAGTTTTTGACATAAAGTTGATTTTCCTGCTCCAGTTCTACCAGTAATTACAAATAATTTTTTCATAAAATTAATCCTTCCTTGCAATTACAAAAGTATTTTTTGTAATTTTTTGAATTATATCTTGTTCTTTATAAGTTTTTTCAAATTCTTTTATTCCTTCGCAAATTTCTTTATCTGTAAGAAAACTAAAGTTTGAAGTACCTCTTTTTTTATATTGTTCTAAATATTTTTCTTTGCTTTTTTCAACAATTATAGATGAATTTTCTATTTCTATTTTTGAAAAAATTGATAATTCTTTTCTTAATTCAGTTATATCTGGATATCTTGTTTTATCTATTCCAAGAGTTTTTGGGAAAAATTTAGCTGTAAATCTATATTTTAAATCTTCATGAGAACAAGTTTTTATAAGCAATATACCATTTGTTTTTAAAACTCTATGTGCTTCTTCAAATGCCTTTATTCTATCTTTTTTTGATAATTGTTGAATCATTATAATCATGGTGCAAATATCAAACGATTCATTTTTAAATGGTAAGTTTGTGGCACATCTCCTTTATAAGCTTCCATTAATTGCTTTGCTTGATTAATTTGAGTTTCCGATTTGTCTATTCCAACAACTTTATATCCATTTTCTTGCATCATCTCTCCATATTTTCCTGTACCACAACCAATGTCTAGAATTTTTGCATTTTTAGAATTTGAATATTTTTTTAAAATCCCAATAACATTTTCTCTATCATTTTTAGCATCTAAACGAATATTATTATATTCATTGCCTACTTCTTCATAATATTTATTATAGTCTTTACTAATCTTCACTTTTTTCATTCTCCTTTTTAAAATTATATAAATGTTTTTCTTTGTAATATATTAAATATAATTAATACACCAACTTCTTAATAATTTCTAAAGGATATTCTTTATTTTCTTTTGCATCTTTTATGATATCTCTACTTGAATTGTATGCTCTTAATTCTTTGCTAGTCATATTCTCTAATTCTTCTATTGAAATCCATTTTACATCTAATACTTCATTCTTATCATACGAAATATCTCCATCTATTATATTAGCATTAAATGTTATTTTTATATTCTCTTTATTAGGATAATTTTGTATTGAAATTATACTTGTCAATTCCACTTCATAACCAGTTTCTTCTTTTACTTCTCTTTTTGCTCCTTCAAAAATTGTTTCTTCAGCATCTAAATGTCCCATCGGAAAATTCTACATTTTATATACTTTTTTTCTTGCTTCTTGAACCATCAAAATTTTTCCTTCTTTTTTGATGCATACACCCACTATAATATTTTTCATTTTTTAATTTCCTTCTAAATTTTCTATTTTTATATTCATATGTAATCCTTTTATTCAAAAAAATAGAATCTAAAGGCATAACTTAGCTGTAATTTGCTATGCACATAACAGCTAAGAAATCCCAATGCCACATTAATCAAAAAACTTCTTAAAATCTGCTTCATTAATTTTCTCTTTTTGTAGAAGCTCTTCTGCAATACGATCCAACTTATCTCTATGTTGTTTTAATAACGTTTGAGCATCATTGTAAGCGGTATCAATTAACGTCTTTACTTCTTGTCCTATTTTATCGCCAATATCCTCGCCAAACATTTGCATTTCATATGGTTCTTTTCCTTGGAAGTCAATTGGTCCCAAAGTGTCACTCATACCATATTTCGTTACCATATCCCTTGCGATCTGAGTAGCCACTTCAATATCATTACTAGCCCCTGTCGAAATATCATCTAATACTAATTTTTCTGCTGCTCGTCCACCTAACAAAGCAATTAACTTTTCTTGCATTTCTGTTTTAGAAATATAGTATTTGTCCTCATCTGATTTATACATCGTATAGCCACCTGCCACACCTCTTGGAATAATCGATACTTCTTTTACATCTGTTTGGGTTGGCAAATATCTGCTAACGACAGCATGTCCAGCCTCATGATAAGCCGTTAGCTTTTTATCTTTTTCAGAATAGACTCTGGTACGCTTTTCTAATCCTACTGTTACCTTTTTCACAGCTTCTTCAATATCGTCATTTTCAATATCTTCATGTTTGTTCTTTGTTGCAATAATAGCCGCTTCATTTAAAATATTCGCAAGTTCTGCTCCTGTCAAGCCTGCTGTATCTTCTGCTATACTTTCTAAATTGACATCTTCTGATACTCTCTTATCTTCTGAATGTATTTTTAGAATTTCTAATCTTCCTTTTAAATCTGGTGTTGGAATCGTAATTTGTCTGTCAAATCTTCCAGGTCTTAATAAGGCTTTATCTAGCATTTCTGGTCTGTTCGTTGCTGCCAACACAATAATGGTTTCTTCTGAACTAAACCCATCCATTTCTACCAATAATTGATTTAAGGTTTGATTATTTTCTGTTTCTGCTCCACTATTTGAACTTCTACGAGAACCGATGGCATCAATTTCATCAATAAATACGATACAAGGTGCTAATTTTCTGGCCTTTTCAAATAATTTTCTCACACGAGAAGCACCAAGACCTGCAAACATCTCAATAAATTCAGACCCACTCATAGAAATAAAAGGTACTTCTGCTTCTCCTGCAATCGCCTTAGCAATTAAGGTTTTACCTGTTCCTGGCTTTCCATACAATAAAACACCTTTTGGAATTTTAGCTCCCATTTTTGTGAATTTTTCTGGTTTCTTTAAAAACTCTACAATTTCAACTAATTCCTCTTTTTCCTCATCTAATCCTGCCACATCATCAAATTTGACTTTTGTTTTTCTTTCGGTATCATCATAGACCTTTCCTTTTTCGCCTAATCCTTGCATTTTAAAGATCATAACAAATAAAGCCAACATAATGAAGGTTGGTAAAAATGAAATGATAAAAGGTGGAATTTGTGCTAATACACTTTTTGGCTTTTGTACTAATTCCATTTCATTTCCTTCTGCTACTTTATCTTGTACCAAACCAATAAAACTCTCTGTATTTGGTACAATTGACTTTTTCTCTTCTTCTACCTCTTTTTGTTTCACCTTAACAGTTGTACTACCAACTGTCATTTCGATTTTTTCTATTTTTCCTTCTGATAACTCTTTGATTAAATCAGTATAGGCTAGTGTATTTTCGTCTTTTTTCTCTTTATTATTGTTCATATAGAATACTGCTAACCCTACTAATAAAACCAATAGCACTACTAGACTAACTAGATAAATCCACAGTTTTTTATTTTTTTGCTTTTCATCCTTTTTCTTACTCATCTTTCTACTTCCTCCTATTTCATTGTTTACACATACTCATCTTGTAGCTCGCTATGCTCGAACTACCTCAGCAAATTTTCAAAGCTTAAACTCCTTCTGGTTCTCCCCCCTCAACACCTTCTTGTTGATCGGAATCCTTTTTCTCATCTTTCTTTTGTTCTTTCTCCTTTTGTTTCTTCTCCTCTTCTTGATCCTTCTCTTGTCTCTCTTTCTTCTCTTGTTCTCGCTTTTCTGCCTGTTCCTTTTCTTCCATTTCCTTTTTTACCAATTCTTGTGTCTCTAAAATTTTCATCAATTCAACCTGTTGTTTCACAAACTCTGTCTTTAAGATAAAAATAGCTGCCACCAAATAAATCGCTGCCACAGCAACATACATCACTTGGAAATACTCCATATTGAAATCGATAAATATATTGACAGCAATATATAACATATTCAAAAAAATCGATAATGTAAGAGCATAAATAGACATATTAAAGATTGCCAAAAATCTCATTTTTATACGTGCAATCCAAGTTGTTAAATAGCCAAATATACTTAGGAATATTGCATTCGATAAAGTTGTTAGAAGATACATAATAAAACTATACACAAAAATCGTTATAAACACACTCACATACAAGGCGATTACTTGCGAACTATTCACATAATCTATCACAGTTTGCTTCGTAAATTGGCTAATTTCCATTTGATCTAATAGTTCTCGATACTGATAATTAATGGTACCTGCTATGGATCCATTTTTTAGTATTACCTTATCTTTCAAAATAATAACACCACTACCAGATTTCTCAATTTCATTGATATATTGATTGATTACTTGTTCCTCTTCTGTTTTCGTATCTATAATGGTTCTACCTACATAAGAATCATCTTCAGAAATGGTAATTCTCTCTTTCGTAGAAACCTCTAATACTCCCTCTTGATAAGAAAACTCTGGAAACTCATTTTTTAGATACTGCATTCCCTCTTGCAACATATGATACGTTTGATACATGGTACCAAGGCAAAGAACAATTGCTAAAATGGCTACCACCTTACATATATATGTAAAAGCTCTCCCTAATCCTTCTGCTGCCATATCTGGATATTTTTCTATTTTGGTAATCGAATTCCATACTTTTTGAAAAAAGCCTTGTTTCAAAACTTCCTCTTTCTTCTCTTTTTCTTCAGTCATTATCGATACTCCCTTCTTATGTTCGCATTTACAAATTTAGGATTGACAGAAAAAATTGCGGTATCTCCAATTTTAATGTCTTTTTGTCCCATCTCACATACAACATGATACGTTCCAACTCTTCCTAAAATTTTACAATTACTCTCTTTTATTTTAACATATAAAGCTTGTTTCTTAAAAAATGATTTTACATTTTCCGCTAAATATCGTATTTTATCAATCGTTCGGAACATATCTTTCTCATTTTTTACATTAACACCATCCATATAACCACACGGAATCACAGCTACTTTCATGTTTTGGGGTGTTGTATAGATGTTAGAATAACCAATATTAAAACCTTTTGGTAATTCTTTAATCTCTGCTACTTGTGACTCCAAATAGCCTATTTTTTTCAATCCAATCGAATTTTGAAAAGATATTCTTCCCAAAAAAGCAGAACCAATTCTAACCGCATTCAAATGCATATTCGGAAATTTCAAAAAAGCAGAAGAATTACAAATATGAAGCATACCTGTTTCCATCTCATTCATTTTTAAAACTTCCACAACATCAATAAATCTTTGGAACTGCGTTTTCGTATATTGATCATCAAAAAAGCTAAGTGAAAAATGAGAAAAAGTCCCTTCTATCTTGATATTTTCCATACTTTTTAAAACTTCTATCATCCCATCACGATTACTATAAACAAAACCATATCTTCCAAATCCTGTATCAATTTTAAGATGTACCCTTATTTTTTTAGCTTGCTCTTTGCCAACCTGATCCGCAATTTCCACATCTTCTTTAGAACCAATCGTAATAATAATATCGTTTTTCACTAAAGTTTCCACATCTTCTTTAATCGCTGTGGAAGAAAGCATCAAAATATCCTCTTGGATCCCTGCTTTTCTTAATTGAAGTGCTTCCTCTAGCGTTGCTACCGCAAAAAACGAAATTCCTTGATCGATTAAAAATCTTGTAAATTCCACTAATCCAAGACCATAGGCATTTCCTTTTACCACTGCTATAATTTTAACAGGATTCCCTTGATCATCTTTTCCACTTTTACTAACAAAATCTTTGATTTTTTCTATATTGTGTCTTAAATCTTCCTTTTTTATTACTAAAGTATTCACCTTATCATCCTTTTATTTTTTACTAAATTTTTTAAGTTGACTATATTAAATTATAAGAAACATTAATATTTATTTTTTCTTTAATTTCATTTTAAATTGGCGTATAGTTCTAAAAATCTTTTCTGAAAAGCGGTATAACTTATAAGTAAGTGGCTTAAAAGGCATATACACTTCTCCAATAAATTCTGTGAAAGTTGCTCCAAATCCTTGTTTAAAGCGATATAATCCATATTGTGGATGACTTTCATCTACTACTCCTGAGACACCTCTAAAGTCGTATACATCATCTTTTCTTTGAATTGCCATTTTAATCATTTCCCATTGTAGCAAATAGTTTGGCATTAAATTACGATGTTCATTACTGCTTGCTCCATATAAATACCAAGTTTTATTGCCATAAAAAATAGGAATGACACCTGATATTGGCTTACCTTCATAATATGCCATTAATATTTTCATATGATCGGGGCCTAAACAATCATACATTTTTTCAAAATATTCCAAAGGTCGAATGATAAAACCATCTCTTGCCCCTGTTTCTATCATAATTTTATGAAAGTCTTTTAAATCTTCTTTGGTTCCCTCTTTCATGGTAACACCTTTTCTCGTTGCTAGACGAATATTGTATCTCCATTTTTGTTTAAACCCTGCCATGATTTCATCTTCTGTTTTCCCTTTGATGTCTAATCGAAATACATATCTTGGTTGAATTTCATCTTTAAAATCTTTGGCATCATCTTTAATTCGATACCCTAAACTAGTTACCACTTTTCTAAAATCTTGGTCATCGCTTACAATATCTGGTTCCATTCTTAAAACAATCGCATTATATTTTTTAGCCAATTCTTTTGCACCATCTGTTAATTGTTTCATGACAGCTACATTGTGTATATCACATACTGGTCCTCTCGAAGAGTACATAATATTACCAAAAATTGGCATTTTACGAATCCACACACAAAGAGAACCTATAATTTCTCCATTGTTCCCTTCCGCTAAAATTACTTCTGGCTTCCAGTTTGGCTTCTTTACTTCTGCCCATTCTAGGGATTGTTGAAAGTTACCTCTTTCATGTCCTTCTAAAAATTTTTTATATTCTTTTTTCGCTTCTTCCGTATCTACAAATCTCATATTTTCTCCTCTTTTATCATTATTTACAATGTACTTGTATTTTACACTAAAATAAAAAATTTTACAAGTCTATGAATCTAGGTTCTCTATTTTCAAATACCGTATAACTTTTATAACCGATTTTCTTCAATAAATTGGTTGCTTTCTCAAAATGAGAACACACATCTTGAACTTTATGAGCATCGGAACCAATCGTTACAATTTTGCCCCCTAACTCTTTGTATCGAGTCAATATCTCAAAATTGGGATGCGGTGCTTCCAATCCATATCGATAGCCAGATGTATTAATTTCAATGCCTTTTCCTTTGTTTATAATATTCGTAAGAATCTCATCTAAAATCTCTTGATAATCACTATATTTTATGATTTTATTTTCATATCCACCATATCTAACAATATAATCGATATGACCATAGACATCAAATTCATCATATATCTTTATATTTTCTAGCACTTCTCTAAAATATTTTGTATAAGCTTCTTTTTGGGTTAAACCTTCAAAAAAGCTGGCATCCATCGCAATATCTTTTTTACAGGTTATATGAGAAGAACCAATAATAAAATCAAATGGATATTGTTTTACCATATTACGGATGGCTTCTTTAAGATCTGGTTGTAATCCTATCTCTATTCCCAATTTTAGACGGATCTGATTTTTGTATTTTTCTTTGTATTGTTTAAAATTTTCTACATAGTTTCCTACATCTATTGTTTTTAATGAATTATTTTTTAATCCGTCATATATGTCATAGTGTTCAGTAAAACATATTTCCTTTAATCCTAATTTTATAGCATTTTGAATTTGTGCCTCCATAGTGGAAATCCCATCGTGTGAAAATGTTGTATGTAAATGATAGTCTGTGTATATCATAAAATCACTCCTTTTTTCTATTTATTTTCTTGTGTTATAAATTATTAGCATTGCTTTTCTATTTTAATATAAATAACAATTTTTATCAATAAAAAAATTATTGAGTACTTTTTTAACACTCAAGCCTTTTGCTTGCAATTTTGTTACTTGCTTATGTTAAGATGTTTTGGCAATTTTTTCAAGCAATTTCAACAATATTTTATATATATGACTTTACAAATATTTATGTTAGATATATAATCAATTTATAAAATTTTATTAAGGTAAGGTGATATATTGTGAATATAGAAAATTTAGTTAAAACGGCAGATGCTTTTAATAGAGCTGAAATACAAAAATATAATCCTGATATGGAATTTCTATATCATATTTCTTTAGATGCAGGAATTAGATTAGCTAAAAAGTATGGTGCAGATGAAAACCTTGTAAAAATCGGTATATCATTAATGGATTGTAAGCTTCCTGAAGCTTCCCATTTAGGAACACCAAAACAACATATATCAATGTCATCTAATGCAACAAAAGAATTTCTTAAAGAAGCTGATTTAGATCCAAATACTAAATAAAATATTATTAAATGCGTAGAACAGCATCATGGGGCTGAAAAGTTCTTTAGCCTAGAAGCCGAAATAGTAGCAAATAGTGATTGTTACAGGTTTATTCATCCAAAAGGTGTCCTTTATTATTCTTCTATGTTAGGTCGTAGATTTCATAATTTTGATAAAGAACTGGAACAATTGAATTTTAAGTTGAATGAAAAACATAATATTCTTTCTTTGGATTTTGCAAAAGAAGAATTAGAACCTTATTATGAATTTTTTCAAAAAGTAATTAATGAAGCTAAAAAAGTAACGGACAATACTTCTATTTAGTAGTATTGTCCGTTTTTAATAACTTCCTTTCACAGTTTCCTTTTTTAAACATTAAAGCAAAACTAATAACAAAAATGATTATAAATACAATTTTAAGTATAATGAGTAAATTATTAGATATGTCAATATGATTAAATAAAATCTGGTAAATTAGCAACTATGTGAGAGATAATGCATATCCAAAGCGAATTATATTTATAAAATATATATCCAAAAACTGCACCCATTAAAATTGCGCCAATAACTAAAATTCCACCACCTGCTGCAAAATGCATACAGCCAAATAATAAAGAACTTAAAATTATAGCAACTATAGAATTACTTTTCTTTTCAGCACGAGTATATACTATTCCTCGAAATACCAATTCTTCAGAAATAGGAGCTATAAGCAACAAATTTATAGCCATCAATGAAATTCCTAAAATTGGTAATATTCCTGAATAATACTTAACAGAATTTGAAACCATGACTGAATTTTCAAGTGATATGTCATAGGTTATTAGTGCGAATAAAAATGAGTAAGAAAATGCCATAATACTTGGTAATACAATATCTTTCAATTTAAACTTTTTTAATTTCCATTCGCTTTTTATATCTTTTTTTCTAGTTTTAAAAATAATATAAAATATTAGTATAGTAAGTATTCCAGAAAAAATAGTAATACCTAAAATATTGTTGTTTGCAAACTCAATTATCAAATTTTCTTCTTTAAGTCCATTTACTACACCAATTCCCATAAAAAGTATTGATAATAAGGTTTGAAAAAGCAGTGTTAAAATAAAATATAAAATAAAATAACCAAGTGCTTTAAATACCCCTTTCATAAATTTCATCTCACTTTCAAATTTACTAGTTATCGCTATCATTATAACATTCCCTTCATCATCATTGCACATACTGCCATTGCAAATAGAATAATATATATACGTAAAATGTTCATAATATTCCTAATTTCTTCTTTATTTTATCTAAAATTTTAGCAAATATTCCTTTTTGTTTATACTCTGTTAATTCCATATGTTGTGCGTTATCCTTAAAGTCATTCATATATTTCTTGAATAAGTTATCTGTGTTATACTTTTCATTTAAATACTTTTGATGCTTATCTTCATTTTTAACAAACTTATCTTTCCATCTATTTTTTTCCTCTTCTGATGTACACCAATAATTTAATTTAAGTATAGCTAATAAAGTTCTAGTATTTTTCGTAATATTTTGATTAGATAGTTTTTTTGAGTTATCATAAGTATATCATAATTTTCACAGATTGCAATAAATTTATAAAAAAATTCATGAATAAAAAAACACCTAGAATCTTTAAATAGACTCTAGGTTATATGAATGACTTAGAGCTTCAAAAGTTTTCTAATCACCACTCAATATATTTATAACATATTTTTTAGTAGTTTTTAAGTATTGTTTGAAATTACCCTGAAAAAAAGATGTCAATAATTTTCAAGTGTTTTTTGACTTTTTTGAAAAAATATGCTAAAATATATGTAATTCTATTGCATTACACGACTAATGCTTCAGAAAATTTTTAATGAAATTTCTGGAGGGGTCGTGTAACCTCCAGATGTTAAAAACGGAGGTATTTTATGATAGGATTTATTACCGTATGCGCTCTTGGACTCAGCGCTTATAGCATTTCTTCACGTGAAGAAGAACGGAGCAAGTACTTAGAAGAACTCAAAAGTGCAAAAGTTGGGAAAACCATAGTTAGAACATCAAAAACTAGTGTTGAAGTTTTTACATTCTCAACTATGCAGGATGCAATTGAGCATCCACAAGAAATCACTTTTGGTTCAACTAACAACCGCGAAACCGTTTTCTTGTTAAATTGCCCAAAAGAGCCAATAGAGGTTTTTGATGGTGAAAATTTCAAAACGATATCAAACTCCGAACTCTTGACCGTAACTAATGCTGGAAACAAGACATATGTGTATATGAGATTCAACCGCTAATAATCAGAAAAAGCAATTCATGTTCTTCATTTTTGTTAATATGAATTGCTTTTTCCATCCTTATTGCAAGTCTTAATCTATCTTTTTCATTCATTCCTTTCTGTTGGAAAATTTTTTCGCAAACAAAAAAATCAACCATTTTACTGATTGATTTTTATATCTCATCTGTTCAATTTAGTTCGAACAGATACATCGTTGGAGCAGGTAGTGGGAATCGAACCCACGTCATCAGCTTGGAAGGCTGAGGTTCTACCATTGAACTACACCTGCATATAAAGTTATAATTATCAGGATAATTGGAGCAGGTAGTGGGAATCGAACCCACGTCATCAGCTTGGAAGGCTGAGGTTCTACCATTGAACTACACCTGCATAAATTTCCTCCTGACAATTATAAATTATAAATGTTTTTCAAACTTTTGTCAATACATTTCTGAAAAATTTTCATTAATCTTGTAGCAACTTATAAACACGCTTTCACCAATCCCACAAACAATGGTGCTGGCTTATTAGGGCGTGATTTCAACTCTGGGTGGAACTGTCCAGCAATAAAATAAGGATGAGCTGGTATCTCCACCATTTCTACCAACAATCCATCTGGAGAAGTACCTGAAATCTTTAAACCTGCATTCTCTAGTCTTTCTCTGTATTCATTATTATACTCATAACGATGTCTATGTCTTTCTGAAATTTCCTTTTCTCCATAAATCTTACTAGCTAATGTTCCATCTTTAACAACACAAGGGTAAGCTCCTAATCGCATAGTTCCGCCCTTTTTATCAATGCCCTTTTGTTCCTCCATAATATGAATCAATGGATTTTTTGTATCTTGGTCTATTTCAGCAGAATTCGCATCTTTTAAACCTAGCACATTTCTTGCAAATTCAATCACTGCCATTTGCATTCCCAAACAAATTCCCAAAAATGGTATTTTATTTTCTCTTACATATTTTATCGTTTCAATTTTTCCTTCAATACCTCTATTTCCAAATCCTCCAGGAACAACAACACCATCGATATCTTTCAACTTTTCTGTCACATTTTCACTCGTTATGGATTCTGAATCAATTAAATGAACTTTTACTTTTACATGATTGGCAAAACCAGCATGATATAAGCTTTCCATAACAGAAATATAAGAATCTTCTAATTTTACATATTTTCCTACAATGGCAATATCGATCACTTTATCCTCTGCAATGTTTCTAATATTTTCAACCATGGCTTCCCATTTGCTATTGTCTGGCACATAATTTTCTAATTTTAAATGATTACAAACTTCCCTTGCTAATCCTTCTTCTTCTAGCATAAGTGGAACAGCATATAAATTATCTGCTGTTTTATTTTGAATTACACTCGTTTTTCTAACATTACAAAATAAAGAAAGTTTCTCACGAATACTATCTGGAAGATTCGTTTCGGTTCTACAAACTAATATATTTGGCTTAATTCCATAACTTTGTAATTCTTTCACAGAATGTTGCGCTGGTTTGGATTTAATTTCATTGGAACCAGATATATATGGTAATAAAGTAACATGAATATAAATCACATCTTCTGGATTTTTTTCTAACCCTACTTGACGAATTGCCTCAATAATGGATACTCCTTCAATATCTCCAACTGTTCCTCCTATTTCTGTGATAACAATATCCGTATCTGTCTCTTCAAAACCATATATCTTTTCTTTAATTTCATTCGTTATATGTGGAATTACTTGAACTGTTTTTCCTAAGTAATCCCCTCTTCTTTCTTTTTCAATCACACTTTGATAAATCTTACCCATGGTAATACTTGAATTTTTCGTCAAGTTTTCATTGATAAATCTTTCATAATGTCCTAAATCCAAGTCTGTTTCTGCTCCATCATCTGTCACAAAAACCTCTCCATGTTCATATGGATTCATCGTTCCTGGATCGACATTGATATAGGGATCAAACTTCTGAATCGTAACCTTATATCCTCTATTTTTTAATAATCGCCCTAATGATGCAGCTGTAATTCCTTTTCCTAGTCCTGATACTACGCCACCTGTTACAAAGATATATTTTGTATTCATAGTAAAAACTTCCTTTCTATTTTTAATTAGCCCAAATCGTTGGCATTTTTTGGCTGTCTCCCTAAGCATTTTGCGTATTAGATTGAAATCTTTTTGCTTCTTCTTAACTAAAATTAAAAAAAGATTAAAAACTTCCCCAAAATTGGTTTTTTTTAATCTTTTCTTATTTTAGCACTTTTTGTTTTAAAATGCAATAGATTTTTCTATTATTTCGTTTTTTGTCATTTCCTTGTAATAATTATTCATTGTAAAAATATTTATTCAAAATGCTATTTCCCATCACCGTTTTCCATTCTTGGTTATCCATTGCTGGAGCAGAAGCCTTATCATTTAAGTCAAAAAATCTAGTTACAATTCCTGAATCTGCAGGCATCCCTGCTCCAATCAAAGATACATAGAAAGTAACACCATGAAAGTCAATTGTGTCATAGCCTGACAAACTATTAAAACTATCATTTGCAGAACCATATCTTGTAGCCTCAGGATCTGTACTAACAAGCACAGGATTTGCCCACTTCATATCACCCTGTCTGTAACCAATACCACATAAAGCACCCCCTGGTTTCATTTTCTTATATTCTCTGCCACCAATCGTACAAACTACTCCTACATCTTCTACATAATATGCATCATTTCTACTTGTTGTACAATCTTTTTTTGCTTCTCTTGTATTTCCTGCCTGATCTTTTGCTTCTACTTTGATTGGATACGTTACCCCAGCTACATTTCCTATTAAATTGTCAAACTTATAAGTGCCACTTTCTTGATAATCTGTCCAATTTGCCCCATCGTCTTTACTAAATCGATAACCTGCTATTCCACTTTTAGCACTAGTACTAGTTGCCTCTGCATCTTCTGCTGTAACTTTTACTGTTATACTACTGGTTGTAACACTTTCTTGTGTAATCGTAAATTCTTTTGGCTTATCGTTATCTATTTTTACTACATTGGCTGTCATATTATCTTTAATCACATAATTGTTGGCATTTTTTATTCGTACATATAATTCGCCCTTTTGACTCATCGTATTGGCATTACTATCCCATGTAGCTCTATCTTTTGAATACTCTACTGTATATCCTGCTGGTAAGCTTGGCGTTGTTGCTATTGTAACAACTACTGGTTTTACATTTCCATTCGTCCAAGTAGATGGATTATATTGATACACTACTTCTATATTTTCTGTTGCTCTTTCTATTGGCTCTGTTATGACTTCTTTCCCTACTTTATCGATTGCTTTTATTTTTATTTTGCAATTAGTGCCTGACTCTAAATTATCAAATGTATAACTCGTCTCAGTTGTTCCGTCTTGTGGTACCCAATTGGTTCCATTATCTTTACTAAAATAATATCTAGCAATTCCACTACTTGCACTCGTTGCTGTTTCTTCTTGATCTACTGTTGAACCAGTTACTGTAATATAATCTATTCCCGTTGTTATATTTGGCGTAAATTGCTTTGGTGGTAAGGTATCGATATTGTTTATTTGGGTCGTAGTATATGTTCCTCCTTGTCTACCATCACTTAATCTAACATACAAGTTTCCTTTGGTCGTAAATTCTACTCCTGTTCTATTATCATAATCTTTCCAATTGCTTGCCATATCTGGGTTTCCTGTTGCATATTGTAAACGATATCCTGTCGTATCTACATTTTTGGTAGCTATTTTTACTGTTATTGGTCCTTGTGTATATTCCCCTTCTTTTATGCCTTTTCCATTTACCGTATAAGTAAATGTTATATTATTTCTTGTTAATGCTGGTATACTTGTAACATCTATTTCTTTACTCGCCGTTTCTCCATTTTCTGCTATGGCTTCTACTTTAATTTTAGTATAGATTTTACTTCTATCTAAGCTATTAAAAGTATATTCTTCTTGCGCTAATTCTCCAGTAGCTGTTTGCTTTACTCTCTCTCTTTCTTGGTATGCTCCATTTTCTTCTTGTATCGAATAAATTAGAGTTCCTCCAACATTTCTCTTAGTCGTTACTTTTACTTTTATGGTAGTATCTCTTTTATCTATAATCTCTATCGAAACAATCTTTGGCTTTGGTGCTGTTGTTGTTCCTTGATTGGTCCATCCTATATCTCCATTATTATCCTCAAAATCAAAGATATGGGTTCCATTCACTATAATGGTATTACCTTCTTGTTCAAAATCTACTCCTTGTTTTTCTAGCTCTTCTAGTATGTCGTCAAGTGTAACCGTTCCACCTTGATTTTTTAACTTCGCACTCAATTCAGCCAATTTTAATTGTTCCTCTACTTCTGCTAGTTCTGTTTTTTCTCTGGCTTCCATCGCTTTGGTTATAATTCCATTGTCTCCTGTTAATGTAGCAACTGTGACAGAGGCTAATATTAATAAAATAATAATCGTGATTACTAGTGC